>NZ_SMLD01000098.1:0-36213 GCF_004352805.1 Nonomuraea mesophila | reverse complement strand
GTCGAGGGATGGTCGGCGGCCTGGATCGGGAGGGGCAGGTTCAGCAGGACCGTGCGCCGCTCCCCCACCGCCACCCGGAAGGCCTCGGCGACCTGGGCCACCGCGTCGCGCGCCGAGGTGACCCGCATCGGCACCGCACCCACCGCCGTGGCGAGCGCGTCCTGGTCGATGTGGAAGTTGGAGCGCACGTCGGTGGCCTCCCCGGCGAGCACGATGAGCGGCGTGCGGCTCTTGGCCGCCTCGGCGATGCCGGTCGTCGCGTTCGTCAGCCCGGGCCCCTGGTGCACGGACACCACCGGGACGCGCCCGCTCATCCTCGCGTAGGCGTCGGCCATGGTGGCGGCCCCGCCCTCGTGGCGGGCGGCGACGAAACGCACGCCGTGGGCCACGAGGGCGTTGGTGACGTGGAAGTTGCCGCTGCCGACCACCCCGAAGGCGGTCTCGACCCCGCAGGCGGCCAGGGCCCGGCCCACGGCCTCGGCGACGGTCAACGTTCCACCAGGGCGAGCACGCGCACCGGGCTGCCGGAGCCGCCCACGATGGGCAGCGGCGGCGCGAGCACCACGGCTCCGGTCGCGGGCAGGCGGTCGAGGTTGCGCAGCTGGGTGAGGCCGTACTTGCCGGCGCCGAGCAGGAAGGAGTGGCAGGGGAAGGGCGGGGTGAAGGAGTGGGCGGCGCCGGCGTCGGTGCCGACGGTCTCGACGCCGAGGCCCGCGATGGGCGTCTCGGCGGCCAGCCACTCGGCGCACTCCACGGAGATGCCGGGCGTGTGGGAGCCGTTCAGGAAGTCGTCCTGGTCGCCGGAGCGGGTGTCCCAGCCGGTGCGGTAGAGCAGCCAGCCGCCGTCGGGCAGCGGGCCGTTGGCGCGCTCCCATTCCTTGACGTGGTCGATGCCCAGCAGGAAGTCGGGATCCTTCGATGCCTCGGCGGCGAAGTCGAGCACGACGGCGGGCGCGATCAGGCTGCGCGGCGGCACCTGCGAGACGTCCTCGCCGTCGCGCCCGGTGACCCAGTGCACGGGCGCGTCGAAATGCGTGCCGGTGTGCTCGCCGGTGTGGATGTCGTTCCAGTACCAGGCGGGGCCGCGGTCGTCGTAGTTGCTGATCTCCTCGAGGGAGAAGCGGATGGTGTTGCTGAACGGCTCGGGCAACTGGAGGATCGGCGTCTCGGACGACAGGGGCGCGGTGAGGTCGACCACCTCGATCGCGCCGCCGCGCACACTGTCGACAAGGCTCTTCAACACCGACATGACTTCCTCCTTGGTGGGCTGTGCGCATCCTCCTACGCACGCCCTACCAGTGCAAACCTCCCTTGTTCAGCCTTTGAGACCGCTGAAGCTCATGGTGGCCACGAAGTGGCGCTGCGCCAGGACGAAGGCGGCCACCAGCGGCAGCACGGCGACGACGTTGCCGGCCATGAGGGCCGACCATTCGGTGTGCCGGGCCCCGGAGAACGTGGCCAGGCCGAGCTGCAGCGTGTAGCTGTCCTCCGAGGAGATGGCGATGAGGGGCCACAGCAGGTCGTTCCAGGCGCCGAGCAGCGTGAACACGACGAGGGTGGCCAGCGCGGGCCGGGCCAGCGGCAGCACCACCCGGAAGAACACGCCGAGCCGGGAGCAGCCGTCGATGGTCGCGGCCTCCTCCAGTTCCTTGGGCAGCGACAGGAAGAACTGCCGCATGAGGAACACGCCGAACGCGGACGCCAGCCACGGGACGATGGCCGCGCCGAGGGTGTCGATGAGGCCCATGTTCTTGAACAGCAGGAACGTGGGGATCATCAGCACCTGCGTGGGCACCATGATGGTCGCCATGAGCGCGCCGAAGGTGAGCCCGCGGCCGCGGAAGCTGAGCCTCGCGAAGCCGTAGCCGGCCAGCGAGCAGAGCACCACGTGCCCGGCGACGGCCGCCACGGCCACGATCACCGTGTTGGCCAGCCACAGCGGGTAGTCGTCCTCGGTGAAGATGCGGGTGAACCCGGCCGTGGTGAAGTGCTCGGGCCAGAGCTTGGGCGGGTAGGTGTTGATGTCGCTGTCCGGCATGAAGGCGGTCAGCACCATCCAGACCAGCGGCGCCACGAACAGCAGCGCGGCCGGCATGAGGAACAGGTGGGCGAGGTGGCGCCGTCTCATCGTGCACTCCTCCACAGGACGGCGCCCGAGATCCCGAGCGTCACGAGGAACAGGACGTAGGCGATGGCCGTGCCGTAGCCGGAGTGGAACAGCTGGAAGGCCTGCCGGTAGAGGTAGAACACGATCGTCGTGGTGGAGTCGAGCGGCTGGCCCTTCGTCGTGGTGTAGACGAGGTCGAACAACTGCAGCGCGGTGATCGTCTGCCAGATCAGCAGGAAGACGGTCGCCGGCCGCAGCTGCGGCAGCACGACGTGGCGCAGCACGTGCCGGCCCACACCGCCGTCGACCCTGGCCGCCTCGACCAGTTCACGCGGGATGTCCTGGAGTGCGGCGAGGTAGACCACGGCGGGCATCCCGACGCCGCCCCAGATCGAGATCACGACGAGCGTGAGCATGGCCTGTCCCGGGTCCTGCAGGAAACCCATCGCGGGCAGCCCGAGGGCCTTCAGCCCGGCGTTGACGATGCCGAAGTCGGGGTCGAACACGAAGTTCGCGAGGATGCCGGTGGCGGCGGCCGAGACGACGTACGGGACGAAGAAGCAGGTGCGGTAGAAGCCGATGAGCCGGATCTTCAGGTTCAGCGCGAGCGCGAGCGCGAGCCCGAGCACCACCGAGCCGGGCACGAACAGCACCGTGTAGAGCGCCGTGTGCCCGGCCGCCGCGGCCAGCTCGGTGTCGCCGAGCATGTCGCGGTAGTTCTGCAGACCGACGTACTCACCACCGGTGAGCAGGTCGCCGTCCCGCAGCGAGAGCAGCAGCGCCCACACCGCGGGGAACAGGCTCAACCCGACGATCACCAGCGTGGCGGGCAGGACGAAGCCCCACCCGGTCAGGTCGGGCAGCAGGCGGCGGGCCCGGCGCCGCCGCCCGCTCACCTGCGCGGCGAACACCGTCATCGGGCCCGCCCGAGCACCGTGTCGGCCTCGGTGGCGGCCGTGGCCAGCGCCTCCTGCGGGGGCGTGCCGCCGACGAGAGCCTCGCTGATCGCGTTGCCGACCTTCTCGGAGAACTCCGGGTACGCCGGCACGTGCGGCCTGGCCTGCTTGGCGTTGTCGAGGTTCGCGGTGAACACGTCCATGTCGGGGATGTCCTTGATGAACTTCTTGTACGCCGGCAGCTCGGTCGTGGCCTTGCGCAGCGGCAGGTTCCCCAGGCCGAGCGTCCACCGGGCGTCCTGCTCGGGGCGGGTGAGCCAGGTGAGGAAGTCGGCGGCGGCCTTGGCCCTGCGCGAGCCGTTGTCGAACACGACCCAGTTGTCCGGCCCGGCGATGGTCTCGTGGTTGCCGTTGTAGCCGGGCAGCACCTGCACGCCGTAGTCGACCTTGTGGTCGATGATGTCGAGCAGCGCCCACGGGCCGGCGATGATCATGCCGACCTTGCCGCTCTGGAACAGCGGCAGGAACTTCTCGCCGTTCTGGTCGAGGTAGACGGACTTGTCCTGGCGGGCCATGGCGCTCCACAGGCCGAGCGCCTGCACCGCCTGCGGGGTGTTGAACGCCGACTTCTTGCCGTCGGGCGTCACGATGGCGCCGCCCTGCTGCCAGATCATCGGCCAGAACCGCCACACGGTGTCCTCGGCGCCGGTGACGGGGTACGCGGTGCCGTACACGCCGTCCTTGGTCAGCTGCTTGGCCGCCGTCCGGAAGTCGTCCCAGGTCCAGTCCTTGTCCGGGTAGTCGAGGCCGGCCGCGTCGAACAACTTCTTGTTGTAGATGACGCCCAGGTTGTCGACCACGGCGGGCACGCCGACGACCTTGCCGTTCACCTCCGACACGGCCCGTTCCGACGGCCAGAAGTCGTCCCAGCCGAACTCCGGCGCCTTCACGGTGGCGGTCAGGTCGTACACCTTGGGGTTCTTGGCCAGGTGCGGCATCCAGGTGCCGTACATGTACGCGATGTCCGGCGCCTTGCCTCCGGCCAGCACCGCCTGGACCTTCTGCAGCATGTCGTCCACGTTCGTGGTGCCGACCGCGGGGGTGATCTTCACGTCCGGGTGGGACTTGTTGTAGTCGGCCGCCAGTTCGTCGATGACCTTGGCCTGGGTCTCGACCTGGCCGTGCCACCAGGTGAGCTCGACCGGCCCGCCGGCCTCGTCCGAGGAGGACGAGCCGCAGCCGGCCAGCAGTCCCGCGACGAGGAGCAGCGCCGCCGCGCCGTGTACTTTCATGACCGCCTCCTGAGCGATGCGGGGAGCAGCTCGCCGTGGGCCTCGAAGAGCGCCTCGCACAGAGCGTCGATCCGCTCGACGGTGAGGCTGGCGGCCGTGTTCGGGTCGGCCATCATGGCGTGCCGCACGTGGTCGCGGCGGCCCTCGGTGACGGCGCGCACGGTGAGCTCGTTGACGTTGACGTAGGCGCGGTTGAGCGCCGCGCACTGGGCGGGCAGATCGCCGACCGCGAGGGGCCGCACGCCGAGCGCGTCGGCGACGCACGGCACCTCGACCACGCAGTCCGCCGGCAGGTTGCCGACCAGGCCCCTGTTCTGGACGTTGCCGTAGACGGTACGGGTGGTTCCGGTGGCGATGCTGTGGATGATCTGCGGGGCGTATTCCATGGTCCCCTCCACGGTGATCGGCCGGCCCGCCCTGAGCGCGTCGCGGGTGGCCTCGTACTGGCGTACGTTCTCCTCGCTGATGCCGACATAGGCGCCGACGGGGATGCGCAGGCGCTCGATCTCGGCCTCGTCGTGCAAGTACCAGGGCACGTACTCGGCCGAGTGCTCGCTGGTCTCCGTCGGGTAGTAGCCGAGCCTGCGGTACATGTCCACGCGGACGCGCCGCAGCAGGCCGGGGTCGCGGGCGATGGCCTCGTCCAGCCGCGGGTACAGGTCCTCGCCGCCCGACTCGAACCGCAACATCCACGACTGGTGGTTGACGCCGGCCGCGAGGTAGGACACCTCCTCGTACGGCACCCCCACGAGCTCGGCCAGGTCGTGGGCCGTCCAGTAGATGGAGTGGCACAGCCCCACGACGTTGCGCACGGGGGTGGCGGCGGCCAGGTACCACACGTTCATGGCCATCGGGTTGGTGTAGTTGAGCAACCACGCGTCGGGACAGACCTCCGCCATGGCCTGCCCGATCCGCTCCAGCGCGGGGAAGGTGCGCAGGGCGCGGAAGATGCCGCCCACGCCGATGGTGTCGGCGATGGTCTGGCGCAGGCCGTGGCGGGCGGGCACCTCGAAGTCGACGCGGGTGGCGTCGATCATGCCGACCTGGATCATGTTGATCGCGAAGTCAGCGCCTTCGAGCGCCCCCCGCAGGCCGAGGTGGGCGGTGATCTTGACGGGGCGGCCGGCGGCGATGACGCGGGCGGCGGCCTCGGCGGTGTCGAGCCGCTCGGGGTGGATGTCGTGCAGCGCCACCTCGAACTCCCCCAGGTCGGGGAAGGCGACCAGGTCCGCCAGCAGGCCCTGGGTGAACTCGACGCTGCCTGCGCCGAGGAAGACGATCTTCATAGCTCTTTCCACGTGGGTTGGGCGGCGGTGCCCCCGGCCGCCTGGGTCGAGAGGGAGCCGCAGGTCACGGCCACCCGCAGGCATTCGGGCAGGCTCATCCCGCGCAGGCGGGCGGCGAGGAACCCGGCGTCGAAGCTGTCGCCGGCGCCGACGGTGTCGACCGGCTCCACGGGCACGGCGGGTGCCCGGGTCAGGCTCCCCCGCTCCCATGCCAGCGCTCCGTCGCCGCCGTTCTTGACGACCACGACGGGCCCGAGCGCGCCCAGCCGCGCCGCGGCGGCCTCGACGCCCTCGGGATGCGGAGCCGGCGGTGCGGTTCCGGCGGACGAGCCGGAGGGCTGGGACAGGCGGGCGGCGATGGCCAGGGCCTCGGCGGCGTTGGGCAGGAGGACGTCCACCTCGCCCAGCACGCCGGCGACGCCGTCCCACGCGCCGGCCGGGTCGTCGTTGGTGTCCAGGGAGGTGGTGGCGCCGCCCCGCCGCTCCCCCGCCAGGAACCCGGGCAGACCGGCCGCCAGCGCGGGTTGCAGGAAATAGGACGACACGTGCACATGCCTGGCCAGGCCGCGCGGCACGTCGTCCACGGTCAGGTCCGGCAGGCAGCCGGGTGAGGTGAGGATGGCCCGGTCCGCCCCGTCGGCCAGGACGACGGTCATGGCGGTCGGCCGGGGACCGATCACGCAGTGGGAGACGTCCACCCCGCGCCCGGCCATGACGTCGAGGACGAAGCGCCCGGCCGCGTCGTCGCCCACGCGGCCGGCGAACGCGGTGCGCAGGCCCAGCCTGGCCGCCCCGCACGCGGTGATGGCGCCGGATCCGCCGAGGACCAGGTCGCCGCCGGAGACGAGTTGCTCGCGCTGGCCGTACGCCAGACCGCGCGGCGCCCCGGAGAGCACCACGTCGGGGTTGGCGTCACCCACGACCAGCAGGTCGAAGTCACGCGCCACGGCAGGCCACGCGGTAGGCGCCGAGCTCGTACTTCTTCTTCAGCGAGTTGAAGTTCTGAGCGTTGGACCGGGCGCAGAAGGCGGAGGGCTTCAGGTTGTACTCGACCTGGAACACCGCCTTGCCCGCCCTGACGAACTGGTCGTAGCCGTGGCCACCGTTCTGGGCGGTGATGCACTCCTCGTACTGCCAGCACTCCTCGTTCACCGCGAAGTCGAAGTACGGCAGGAGCTGTGGGATCTGCTCCACGTCGTTCTTCAGCGCGACGGACAGCCCCCGTTCGTGGGCCTCGTTGGCGAGCCAGGCGTTGTAGGCCAGCTGGTCGGCCGCCTTGAGCGGGAAGCCGCTGTCGTTGCTGTAGGCGTCGACGTTGTCGGGTTCCACCGCGTCGAACCCGGCCGCCTTGCACATGTCGAGTCGGGCTTTCATGATCTCGCCGAGCGTTCCGGTGTACGCGCGGATGTCCAGCCACCGCTCGCCCTCCCACTCTTCGAGAGGCGAGCCGAGCACCTCCTCGGGGAACCGCCCCGCGTCGGGGCGCCAGTCCTCGAACGTGCCGGCGCTGATGTAGCAGACGAGGCCGCGGTGCGGCCTGCCGGCCCTGAGCGACGCCACGATGTCGCCGTCCGCGGCGGCGTCGAAGCCGTCGATGTCGAACATCTGCACGTTCGGATAGGGCTTGGCGGGAAGTGAGGAGAGCTGCCACTGCCAGCTCGTCCTCAACGCGGGCCGCCAGCAGCCGTCGCACGGGACCGGCTCGGGCAGGCCGGTCGCGGCCGCGACGGCGGCCGGAGGGGCTGAGGCCGAGGTCGATGCGGCGGCGGGGACGGATGGGGCCGCCAGGATGGCCAGGACGGCCAGAGCGGCAGTGGATATCAGGGCGGCGGTGGATATCAGGGCGGGAAAACGCAACGGTCACTCCTCGCGAACGACACAGTTCGGGACAAGTGGCGATGCGCGCTGTTCCGCACTCTCCGCTGCGTGTCCGGGCCAGGGACACCGGAGTGGCGCGGCCCATAACCGTAGGGCGTCACGCCAGCACGCTCAGGCATACCTCCCTTCTATTGCCCGCCAGAATTGCGCGTTTCTGCTCTGTTGTCCAGACTTTGACGCATAAAGGCGTCATGAAGCGGTCCACTCCGCGCATCCGCCGGTCTGGAACGCCTTGTCCGTGGTCTCGACGGTGACCGTGGCGGCGCCCGTCGGCATGCCGGTCGCGATCACGTCGCCGTCCGTGCTCCTCAGGCGGGCCCAGTAACACATGCTGAACCCGCCCGCCGGCCCGGACGTGCGGTAGGTGCCGGGCTGGATGTCCCTGCCCACGACGAGCGTGCGCAGGGAGGCGGGGTTGCCGGCCGGCGCGGTGCTCACGCCGCCGCCCTGCGCGGGCCCGCTCTGGGAGGGAACAGGCTGCGAGGGCACGGACTGCGAGGGGACCGGCTGGGACGGCTCGGACTCAGACGGCACAGGCTGGGACGGGACGGGCTGGGACGGCACAGGCTGTGAGGGGACCTCCTGCGACGGGACGGGCTGCGTGGGCGCCGTCGGCTCCGGAGCGCCCGTCACCTCGGTCGTCACCGTGATTTTGGCCGGCGGCGCCTGCGCCGGCGTGCTCGCCCCGAACCCCACGAACACCCCCAGCAGGAACCCGAGGAGAGCGGCGAGCCCCGACACGAGCAGGATGATCGTCGGGCTGCTCGTCGCCCGGGGATACTCAGGTGGAGGAGGGGGCCCGTACATCACGGACCCAGCGTCCCATCACTGTCAACGATGGAGATAGTCGACGAGCGACGCCTTCTCCGTCTCCAGCTCCTCGATCGCGCTCTTGACCACGTCGCCGATGCTGACGATGCCGACGAGCCGGCCGCCGTCGACCACGGGCATGTGCCGGACCCGCTCGGTGGTCATGGTGCGCCGCAGCGACTCGACGTTCTCGCCGGGGCCGACCGTGTGGACCTCGGCGGTCATGATCGCGGACACGGGGTCGTCCAGCACCGCGGCACCACGGTCGTGGAGGCGGCGTACGACGTCGCGCTCCGACACGATGCCCTCGATGACGGCCCCGTCACTGGAGACCACGACGGCTCCGATGTTGTGCTCGGCGAGCTTGGCGAGCAACTCCCGCACGGTTGCGGCCGGCGTCACGGTCGTGACCTCACTGCCCTTGCCACGAAGGATCGTCCCGATGAGCATCTGCACCACCTCTGCCCCTCAGTGTTCCAACCCGCGCGCCAAGGCAAACTGCCCCCTGAGGACGCAGTCATGCGGTCCCGTAGGCTGCCTGCCGTATCCACGTACGGCACGAAGATCCGAAGGACCGCCGCATGACCGAGCCGCTCAACATCGGAAGCCACGACCTGCCCGTCACCGACGAGCTGGCCGCGTTCATGCGGACCGGCTGGGCGCCTTCCCGCCGGGGCGAGGTGAGCGCACGGCCGATCGCGCCGTGGGCCGCCAAGCGCCGCGCCGCGCTGGCCGCGCGCTTCCCCGGCGAACGGCTCGTGGTCCCGTCGGGCACGCTCAAGGTGCGCAGCAACGACAGCGACTACCGGTTCAGGCCGCACAGCGCGTACTCCTATCTGACGGGCGCGTCGGAGTCCGACGACGTGCTGGTGATCGAGCCGTCCGGCGAGGCGGTGCTGTACGTCAGGCCGCGCGCCCCTCGCGAGGAGGGCCAGGAGTTCTACCGCGACCGCCGCTACGGCGAGTTCTGGGCCGGGCCCCGGCCCGACCTGGCGGAGGCCGAGGAGATGTACCAGCTGCGCTGCGCGCACATCCGTGACCTGGAGCTGGAGGGGCGCCCGGCCAGGGTCCTCCGGGGCGTCGACGCCTCGGTGGACGCGCTGGTGGAGCGCGGCGGCGGCGACGCGGAGCTGGAGTCGTTCCTGTCGGAGATGCGGCTGGTCAAGGACGAGTGGGAGCTGGGCGAGCTGCGGCACGCCGTGGACGCGACCGCACGCGGGTTCGAGGACGTCGTCCGCGCGCTGCCGCAGGCCCTCGGGCACCCGCGCGGCGAGCGCTACCTGGAGGGCGTGTTCGGGCTGCGGGCCCGGCTGGAGGGCAACGCGACCGGCTACGACAGCATCGTGGCCGCGGGATCGCACGCCTGCGTGCTGCACTGGATCCGCAACGACGGCCGCCTGTCGCCGGACGAGCTGCTGCTGATGGACGCGGGTGTCGAGGCCGACACCCTCTACACCGCCGACGTCACCCGTACGCTGCCGATCTCGGGGCGCTTCGACGCGGTCCAGCGGCAGGCGTACGAGCTGGTGTACGAAGCGCAGACGGCGGCCATCGCCACGCTCAGGCCGGGGGCCCGCTTCCGCGACTTCCACCTGGCGGCCATGCGCGTCATCTGCGACGGCCTGCGCGACTGGGGCCTGCTGAAGGGCTCGACCGACTCCCTCTTGGAGAGCGGCCTCTACCGGCGCTACACGCTGTGCAGCAGCGGCCACATGCTCGGGCTCGACGTGCACGACTGCGCGCGGGCGCGGGCGGAGGTCTATCTGGACGGCGTGCTGGAGGAGGGCCACGTGCTCACGGTGGAGCCCGGCCTGTACTTCCAGCCCGACGACCTGACGCTGCCCGGAGAGCTGCGCGGCATCGGCATCCGCATCGAGGACGACCTGGTCGTGACCGCGGACGGCGCCACCCTGCTGTCCGGCGGGCTCCCCCGCCACCCCGACGAGATCGAGTCCTGGATGGCCACCCTGGCGTAACGGGCCGGTCACGTTTCGTGCGGAGCTGACAAGGTGTGAGCTGCGTCTCATACCTTTTCCTCAAATTCCCGCCAGAGCATCGACTGCCGGTCAACCCGTCAGTAGGGTGACTGATCCGTAGGCGGCGGAGGTGGTCAGCTGATGGCCTTGTCCGGGTTCGTCGGACGTAGGGCCGGGTCGGTGCTCGGCCAGGTCGGTGACCTGTTCGTCATCGTCCTGGAGGGGCTGCGCCGCAGCTGGGACGTACGCCGCTGGTGGTGGGAGTTCGTCGGCCAGTGCTGGTTCCTGGCCCGCGTCACCAGCGTGCCCGTCCTGCTCGTCTCCCTGCCGCTCGGCGCGACCGTGGCGCTCCAGGTGGGCGAGCTGGCCTGGCAGCTGGGCGCGGGCTCGGCCACCGGCAGCGCCGTCTTCGTCGGCCTCATCCGCGAGGTCGCGCCGCTGGCCAGCGCGCTGCTGATCGCGGGGGCCGGGGGCAGCGCGATGACGTCCGACATCGGCGCGCGCAACATCCGCGACGAGCTGAGCGCGATGGAGGTCATGTCGGTCAACCCGATCCACCGGCTGGTCACCCCGCGCATGTGGGCGGCCAGCACGATCGCGGTGTGCCTGTGCCCGCTGGTCATCCTGGCGGGCGCGAGCGGCGGCTACTTCTTCAACGTGATCGTGCAGGGTGTCACGCCCGGCGCGTACTTCGACGGCGCGCTGTCGCTGGTCGTCGCCTCCGACCTGTACGTCACCCTGTTCAAGGCGTGGATCTTCGGGTTCATCGCGGCGGCGGTCGCCTGCTACAAGGGCATGACCTGCGCGAGCAGCCCGGTGGGCGTGGGCCGGGCGGTCAACCAGTCGACCGTGGTGACGTTCATGCTGGTGTTCACGTTCAACTACGTGATCTCCGCCGTCTACTTCCTGGCCTACCCGCCGAGGTCGCTCTGATGGCCATGACGCGCGCGGCCGGTCCGAGGCTCGCCTTACGTGGCCGGGACATCGCCGAGCGGTTCGCGTCGCTGGCCGACTGGCCGCTGTTCGTGTGGAGGGTGCTGTTCTACTCCGTACGCGACGTGGTGCTGCGGCTGAAGTACGCCAAGGTCGTCGTCAGGCAGGTCAGCGACGTCGTGGTCGGCGTCGGGGCGACGGTCATCGGCGGCGGCATGGTCTTCGTGGTGTTCACGATGGCGTTCGTCGTCGGCGCGACCGTCGGGCTGCAGGGCTATCAGGGCCTGCAGGCGATCGGCGCGGAGTCGTTCATGGGCCTGGTGGGCTCGTTCGCCAACGTCCGCGAGATCACCCCGATCATCGCAGCCACGGCCCTCGCGGCGCAGGTGGGCTCGTCGTTCACGGCGGAGCTGGGCGCGATGCGCATCTCCGAGGAGATCGACGCGCTGGAGGTGATGGGCATCAACGCCTTCACCTATCTCGTCTGCACCCGCGTCGTCGCGGCGCTGCTGGCGCTGATGCCGATCTATCTCATCGCGTTGTTCGCCAGCTTCTTCGCCACACGGCTGATGTGCACGGCGTTGTTCGGGCTGGCGCCCGGCGTCTACGACTACTACTTCTACCTGTACCTGCCGGTCAGCGACATCCTGTTCAGCGTCGCCAAGGTCGGCGTGTTCGCCTTCGCGGTGATCGTGATCCACTGCTTCCACGGCTTCCACGCCACCGGAGGGCCGGTGGGCGTGGGCGTGGCGGCGGGCCGCGCCATCCGCCAGTCGATCGTCACGATCGTGCTGCTCAACCTGCTGCTGTCGTACCTGTTCTGGGGCGGCGGCGGCAACATTCCGTTGACGGGGTGAGCCGGTGAGCCGATCCGACCTCTCCCTCCCCGCGCGGGCCGGCGTCGCGCTCGCCCTGCTCGTGGTGCTCGCCGCGGCCACGCTGTACGTCGTACGCACCGCCACCGAGATCAGCGGCACCAGGATCGACGCCGTGTTCGCCCGCGCCGGGCAGGGCCTGGACACCAACTCGCCCGTCAAGATCCGGGGCATCACGGTCGGCGACGTGACGGACGTCTCGCTGGACGCCCAGGGCGACGCCGTGGTGACCATGCACGTCGAGCCCGGCGTCAAGGTGCCGGCGTCCACGGTCGCCTCGGTCGAGCCCACGTCGGTGTTCGGCCCCAAGTACGTCAACCTCAAGCCCGGCTCCGGCGAGACCACCGGCCCCTACCTGGGCAGCGGAGCCGTCATCACCGACACCGAGGGCCCGCTCGACCTGTCGGACACGCTCGGCGCCGCCTACCGCGGCCTGGACGCCGTCGACCCTCGCGAGGTCGCGGTCATCGTGCACACCCTGGCCAAGGGCCTCGACGGGAAGGGCGAGCACCTGCGCGAGCTGATCACCGACGCGGGCACTCTCGTCGGCGTCGCGCACCGGCACCGCGACAGGGCCAGGCGGTTCCTGCGCGACGGCGCGCTGCTCGGCACCGCGCTGTCGGACAAGGGCGACGAGATCACCCGGATCTCCTCCGACGTCAACGTGATCACTCCTGACCTGCTGGAGCGGGCCGACAAGGTACGGGCGCTGCTGCAGGAGGCCACCTCGGTCAGCGGCCAGGTGGCGCACGGGCTGGCCAGGCACCGCGGCGACCTGCGGGCCGGCGTGCACTCCGGCGAGCGGGTCGCCGCGCTCATCTACGCCCAGCTCGGGCTGGCCGGCGACGGAGTGCGCGGCCTTAACCGGCTGGTCGGCCTGCTGAACGAGCTGATCGAGGCGCCGGGCCCCGGCGGCACCCGCCAGCTGCAGGTGGAGGCGTTCGTCGCGACCGACGTCTGCGAGCTGATCGTGGGCGTCTGCGGCCCCACCGACGGCAGGCGCTGATGGAGCGCACCCGCCGCTGGTGGACGTTGGCCAAGGTCGTGCTCTTCGTGGGCGTGACCGTGACGCTGATCGTGGCGATCAGCGTGCAGATCGCCCGGGTCGGCACGGGCGGCGGCTACCGGCTCGTCGCCACGTTCGACGACGTGTCCGGGCTGGTGGAGGGCGACCAGGTCAAGATCGCCGGTGCTCCCGTCGGCCAGGTGGACACCATCAAGGTGGTCGGCGGCCGGGCCGAGGTGACCATGGAGGTGCAGGACACCGTCAAGGTGCCGGCCGACACCGAGGCCGCGGTCCGCTGGCGCAACGCCATCGGCCAGCGGGTGATCTACCTGCTGCCCGGCACCGCGCCCGGCATGCTGCCGCCCGGGTCGCGCATCTCCCGTACCACGTCCGTCGTGGACATCGGCGAGCTGGTCGGCGACCTCGGCCCGCTCACCCGCAGCCTCGACCCCGACCAGATCAACCAGCTGCTCACCGCCGCGGCCACGTCACTCAAGGGCAACGACCGCAACATCCCGAGGCTGCTCGACAACGTCAACGCCATCACCACCACGGTCAACGCCCGCAGGAAGACCATCGAGCAGCTCCTGCGCGACTACGCCACCGTCACCGGTGTGGTCGCCAGGCGCGACAAGCAGCTGGAGCAGCTCGTCGACAACCTCGTCACGCTGACGGAGGCGTTCGCCGGCAACCGCGAGCTCATCGACGACGCGCTGGTCGAGCTGTCGGAGACCGTGCACACCTCCAACGAGGTGCTCGGCAAGAACGCCGGCGAGCTCGGCGCGCTGGTCGACAACCTGTCCGGCCTGACCGGCGGCATCAGGAGGAACGTCGACGACATCGGCAGGACGGTCAGCACGTTCCCGCCGCTGTTCGCCCGCGCCCGCAGCACCGTCGAACGGGGCCGCTACTTCATCACCGCCGTCCCGTGCGTGGCGCTGGGGCCAGCGCCCTGCCCGTACCCGATGAAGGCGCCGCCGCCGCTGCGCAACACCCGCGTGCAGAGCTCCAAGGACCTCCAGAAACTCCTGGTGGGCGGCTGATGGCGCTCAAGTCCTTCCGCGACCGCAACAAGATCGCCGTCGGCCTGGTGTCGGTGGCCGCGATCGCCACGCTGCTCGTCGCGACCTTCCTCGTCGGCACGCTGGGGCTGCTGGAGAGCGGCTACCACATGTCCGGGATCTTCGTGGACTCCGGCGGCGTACGGACCGGCAACGACGTGCGCGTGGCGGGCGTGCGCGTGGGCGAGGTCACCGAGGTGCGCCCCGACTACACGCGCGGGCACGTGGTCGTCACCTGGAAGGTCGACGACGACGTACGCCTCGGCCGCGGCACCCGCGCCGACATCGCGCTGTCCAACCTGCTCGGCGGCCGCTACGTCAGGCTCACCGGCCCCGTCACGCCCCCGTACCTCGACCAGCTGCCCGAGGCCCAGCGGCGCGTCCCCGTGACGCGGACCGGCGTGCCCACCCTCGTCAACGACGCCATCAACGACGCGACCCGGCTGGTCCAGCGGCTCGACACCGACGCCGTGGACGAGCTGCTCACCGAGCTCGGCAAGATCGACACCTTCAAACGTGGCCGCGTCACCCGGCTGCTCGACAACGTCGGCGACCTGTCGGAGACCATCAGCGAGAGCGAGCCGCAGCTGCGGCGGCTGCTCGACAACGGCACCAGGATCATGAAGGTCATCGAGAAGAAGGACGAGCAGCTCGCCCGGCTGGTCGACGCCATCGAGGTCATGCTGGCCGAGCTGCGTCACCGCCGCGCCGAGCTGCGCACCCTGCTCGGCGACGGCAGCGACCTCGTCCGCAGCACGACCCGGCTCATCGACCGGCACGAGAAGAGCCTCGTACGGGTCCTCGACGACAACGCGGCCATCACCACCAGGCTCGGCGACAGCAACAAGCAGCTCAACTCCCTGCTGGCGTGGGCGGGCCCGACGTTCTCCGGCCTGTCGACGATGGGCGGCCAGGGCCCGTGGCTGGAGGCCATCGCCACGGGCCTCGGTCCCATCGACCCCGAGGTGCTGGCCGCCATCGCCAAGGACAGGAGGGCCGCCCGATGACCCGGCTCGTCACGGCGCTGCTGGCCTGGGCGTTCCTCGCGTCGGGCTGCTCCGTGCCGGGCGCGCAGCCGTACCGGCTGGTGGCGCTCTTCAGCAAGGCGCCCTCCCTCTACGAGGAGGCGCGGGTGAAGGTGATGGGGCTCGACGCGGGTTACGTCGACGACATCCGCATCGAGGGCGACCGCGTACGGGTCTCGCTCCGCGTCGACCGCCACGTGCCGCTCCCCGCCGGCGTCAGGGCCGTGGTCGCGCCGCAGAACACGCTGGGCGAGCGCAACGTCGTGCTCTATCCCCCGTGGAAACCCGGCGACCGGCGCGTCCAGCCCGGGACGACGATCCCGCTGGAGCGTACCGAGCTGCCGGTGGAGATCGACGACGCGCTCGACGCCTTCACCAAGCTGACCGACGCGCTCGACGACGAGAAGCTCGGCGACGTGGCCGGCGACCTGGCCGACGGGGTCAGGGGACGCGGCGAGACCATCGGCGACGCCGTCTCCGACACCTCCAAGCTCACCGGCGTCCTCGCTGAGCAGGACGAGCAGCTCGTCGCCCTGGCCAAGGGGCTGAACCGGCTGGCCACCGGCCTCAACGAGCGGGAACGCCAGGTGACGGGCGCGATCGACTCCTTCGCCGAGGCGAGCTCGATCCTGGCGGAGGAACGGCGCCGGCTGCGCGGGTTCGTCTCCAGCATGGCCGGCTTCGTCCGGCGCGGCGACGTGATCATCGAGCAGTACGCGCAGCGGCTCCCGCAGGCCGCGAGCACCCTGGCCGAGCTGGTCCTGACGGTCAGGGCCAACAGCGCGTCCGCGGCCCAGGCGGTCAAGGGCGCGGCCGACTTCGCCGACGTGATCATCGACTCGTGGGACAGGAAACAGCACGTGCTGAAGATCCGCGTCGTGCTCAACGCGCTGACCAGGGCCTGGCTGGCGCCGCTGTTCGACTCGCTGAACCTGGGCGACGTGCCATGCCTGCCCGCCGGGCTGAGCAACTGCCCCTACCAGAGGAGGCCGCGATGAGGTCGGGCGCGCTGGCCGGGCTGCTCGTGTTGTCGCTCACGACGTCGTCGTGCTCGCTGCAGACGCTCGGCGCGATCACCGGCGACCTGACCCTGCACGCCGTCTTCGACGACGTGCAGAGCCTGGTGGCGGGGCACAGCGTGCAGATCTCCGACGTACGGGTGGGCACCGTCACCGGCATCCGGCTGCAGGGCTACCGGGCCAGGGTCACCATGTCCATCACCTCCGAGCACCGGGTGCCCGAGGGCAGCACGGCCACCGTGGCCAAGACGTCCGTGCTGGGCGAGAACTACGTGCTGCTCGCCCCGCCCAAGGGCAAGGACCTGTCCACGGGGCCGTACCTCGGGAGCGGCGCCACCATCGCCGACACCTCCGTCGAGCCGGACATCGAGCAGGTCACCGCCACGGCCGGGCCGCTCATCGAGGCGCTCGGCGCGCAGGACGTGAACGCCGTCCTGGACGCCGCCTCGACCGCGTTCGCCGGTCAGGGCGACGACGTCAACAAGCTGATCAGGCAGACCGCCGAGGTCACCGACGCCTACGCCGCCGCCCGCCGCGACCTGGGCACCAGCATCGACACCCTGGCCGAACTGGGCGACGACCTCGCCAAGGGCGGCACGGAGCTGGACCGGCTGCCCGGCACCCTCGCCGCCGCCACCACGCGCATCGCGCACGGGCGCAAGCACGTCAAGAAGACCATCGTCGCGCTGACGAGACTCGCCAAGGAGGCCAACCTCACCGTCTACCCACGGCACGCCGCGCGGTTGCGCACGCTGCTGCGGGAGCTGGCGGCCATCTCCTCGGCCATGCAGCGCGGCAGCGAGGACCTGAAGACGCTGGTGGCCAAGCTGCAGACGTTCATCGACGCCCCGCCGATCACGGTGAACGGGCAGGTGCTCATCTACCTGTGGCTCAAAGGTGTGCTGCTGCCCCAGCGGCGCGAGGCCGACCGGCCCGCCCTGCCGAACAGGATCGAGGACTTCCGCCTGCTCCTGGAGCCGCCGCGATGAACAGGCGCATCTACGTCAACCTCGGGTTCTTCGTCGTGCTGGGCGTCGTCATGACGGTGTGGGCGTTCAGCACGATCATCCGGCTCGACGCCATCGAGCGGCCGTACCGCGTCTCGGCCGAGTTCGTCTCGTCACCCGGCCTCGTGCGCGGGTTCGACGTCGCCTACCTGGGCGTCCGCGTCGGCAAGATCGGAGACGTACGGCTCGCGCCCGGCAGGATCGTCGTCGGTCTCGACATCGACAGGGAGATCGGGCTGCCGAAGGGCGTCTCGGCCGAGGTGCGGCGCAAGTCCGCCATCGGGGAACCGTACGTGGAGCTCTCGCCGCCCGCCACCGGGGCGGGCGGCCCGCGGCTCGCGGCCGGTGACACGATCACGCTGGGCAGGACGTCCGTGCCGCTCGACTACAAGAAGGTGTTCGAGGGCGTCGGCAAGCTCCTCAACGCCGTGCCGCCCGAGGACGCCAGGGCGATCACCCACGAGCTGGCCGTCGCCCTCGACGGCCGGGCGCCCGCGATCAGGCGCATCATCGACGACGCCCACACCCTGACCGGCACCCTCGCCGACAACACCGAGGTGCTCGACGACCTGGCGGTGCAGCTCACGCGGCTCACCCGCACGCTGGCCGGCAAGCGGGGCGAGCTGGCCTCCGGCATCACCGACCTCAGCAAGGTCACGGCCTCCCTGCGCGCCTCCCGCGCCGACCTCAACACCTTCCTCGACCGGGGTCCGGGCGTGTTCGCCCGGCTCGACGAGGCCGTCCGGCGGTCGAGGCCGGGGTTCTCGTGCCTGCTGACCGCGGCCGGGCTGCCGCACGAGCCGGTCTTCTCCCCTGCGACCGAGCGGAACGTGCACCACCTGCTGAGCGTCATGCCGACCGCGTTGAGCCTGGCCGACGACATCAGCGACCGGCGCGGCGACACCGTGTACGGGAGGGCGGCGTTCATCTTCAGCGTTCCCGGGGGGCCGCAGCCTGCCGAGGAGTACGCGCGGGCGGCCGGACCGCCCACGGTGCCGAAGCTGCGGGCCTGCCCGGACCGCGCGCCCGCCGCCGACACCACCGACACCTCCGACGAGGACGCGCGTACCGGCCGGGACCGGGATCCGCGGGACGCCTCCGTACGACGGGACGCCGCCGCCCGGCCGGACACGTCGCGACCGGACACCTCCCGCCCGGCCCCCTCGCGACCGGACACCTCGCGGCCGGACCCCTCGCGGCCGGACAGCACCGGACGGCCGGATGCCTCCGCGCGGCCGGACAGCACCGGACGGCCGGACGCCGGGGATGCCGCGAGGCCGGGCCGGAGCCCGCGACCCGCACCATCGTCCAGTGACGTGGCCGCCGCCGGCACCACGTCCCCCGACCCGCCGAACACCGCCCCCCTGATTGCCGCGATTTTCCTCGCCGTTGTGGCCTTGGGTGGCATGGTGGGCTGGATCGCCGCCGGTCGGGCCGCCCGCCGCCGTGAGGAGTCACGATGACCGCCGAGCAGGATCTCTCCACAGCCCTCCGCACCGACGAGGCCCGCGAGGAGACCTCTCCCGCAGAAACCCCACCCGCGAGCGCCGCACCACCCGAAACCACGCCACCCGCGACCGTGCCATCCGGAACCGCCTCACCCGAGACCGCGTCGGACGAGACCGCCTCACCCGAGACCGCGTCGGACGAGACCGCCCCACCTGAGACCGCGTCGGACGAGACCGCCCCACCTGAGACCGCGTCGGACGAAACTGCGGCCGGGAGCGGGACGCCGGTGGACGGTGCGCCGGCCGGACGGTTCACCAGGGCTCGGGTGTTGTGGACGCTGGCGGCCATGGTGGTGGCCGCGATCGCCGCCACCGCCGTACTGCAGGGCATCTCCGCCGCCCAGGCCCGCGACGCCCGCGCCGCGCTGGAGGCCGAGCGGGCGCTGCGCCTGGAGGTGTCGGGAGCCGCGGGCGCGTTCAGCAAGGCCCTGCTCAGCTACGACTACCAGGACCTGCAGACCACCCGGTCCTCCCTGGCTGCCCAGGCCACGGGCGACTTCCTGAGCACGTACGACGCGGCGTTCGGCGGCGCGATGGCGCAGGTCATCGTCAAGCTCAAGGCCACTTCGCAGGCCACGGTGCGCGAGGTCTACCTCTCCGACGTGGACGAGGCCACCGCGCACGCCATCGTGGTCGTGGATCAACAGGTGAACACCTCGGAAGCGATCCGCTCGGTCAAGGACTCGCACCTTAAGATCTCTCTTGTGAAGGAGAAGGGCACCTGGAAGATCCATGACGTAACCGTGCTGGGCGCGTCCTCGGAGGACCAGTACACCCTTGACGGCGACGAGAAGAAGAAGGACTGACGATCGTCCCTTTGGCGATGGGCGGCCGCCCCGACGAGGTGCGGGCCCCTGACGACTGGCTGACCGACGTCGAACGCGAGCGGGCGGCGCGGTTCAGGTTCGAGGTTGACCGTGACTGTTTCGTCGCCGCGCACCTCCTCGTGCGCGTCTGCGCCGCCGCCGTGCTCGGCGTCGAGCCGCGCGAGCTGACGCTGCTGCAACACTGCCATCTGCACGGCCCCGGGCACGGCAGGCCGTCCATCGAGCAGGCCCCCGAGCTGGGCGTCAGCTTCAGCCACACGCGCGGTTACGTGTGCGCGGCCGCCGGGCCCGGCAGGGTCGGCGTGGACGCCGAGCACGTGCCGCCGGGCCCGCTGGACACGCTGCTGGCCGACCGGGTGCTCAACCCGCGCGAGCGCGCGCTGGTCGCCGGCAACGACGAGCTGATCAGGCACTGGACACGGAAAGAGGCGCTGATCAAGCGCGGCGAGCTGACCATCGACAAGCTGCGCGCCTGCGAGGACGACCTGCCTGGGCGGCACCTGCTGGAGTGGAGCGCCGGCCCGGACATCAGAGTGGCCGTCATCACCGACGCTCCCGCGAGGAGGGCGGCCATTCCCGAATAGACTGCGGGTATGTTCTACCGCAAGCCCCTTGAGGAGCGCATCGCCGACCGCGTGGCGCAGCGCCGGCCGCTCGAAGAGGGCAAGACCTTCGAGCATGGGCCGGCCAAGTTCGTGTTCGTGTCGCTGATCGTCGCCGTCGTGCTGATGCACGTCGTCGGCGTCGCGATCGTCATGGCGTTTGCCTGAGCGGCTTCAGCGGCGGGTGGGGGTCGGGTCGAGGAAGACGTGCCTGACCCCGGAGACCTCGGCTCGCAACCTGCGGTCCACCTCCTCGCAGGCCCGCTCCACGCCCGCCGCGCTCGACTCGTCCCTGAAGTCGATCTTCGCGGCGACCAGGATCTCCCCCGGCCCGATCACCATGGTGAGCAGCTCGACCACGTCCTCCACCTCCGGCTGTGCCAGCAGCACGGCCCGGATGCCGGTTTCCGTCCGCCGGGTGACGGCCTGGCCGATGAGCAGTGACATGTTGGCCCGGATCAGGGTGATCGCGACGACCAGCAGGAGCAGGCCGATCACGACCGATGCCGCGCCGTCCCACAGCGCCGAGCCGGTGAGCTGCGAGGCGAGCAGCCCGGCTGCCGCGATCAGCAGCCCGCCCAGCGCGGCCGCGTCCTCGAACAGCACGGCCTTCAACGCGGTGTCGGACGTCATGCGGGCCAGGCGGAGCATGCCGACCCGGTGCCGGGCGGCCTCGCTTCGCAACTGCGTGAGCCCCCGCGCGAATGAGACGCCTTCGAACACGAAGGAGGCCGCCAGCACGATGTACGCCGGCGTGAGGTTCGACAGGTCCTCGCCATGACCGATCTCGTGCAGGCCGTTCGTGATGGAGAACCCGGCCCCGCCCACGAGGGTCGTGACCGCCGCCATCAGCGCCCAGACGAAACCCGCCTTGCCGTGCCCGAAGGGGTGCCGCCGGTCGGCGGGCCTGCCCGAGCGGCGTACCGCCACCACCAGCAGCAGCTCCGTCACCGTGTCGGCGGCCGAGTGCGCCGCCTCGGACAGCATGGCCGCCGAGCCGCCCACCAGGCCCGCTACGAGTTTGGCCAGCGCGATGGCGAGGTTGGCCGCGGCGGCCACCAGCACGGTGCGAAGGCTCTCCCCCTTCATGGGGTACAACTCTAGGTGCGCTAGATTGGGGATCATGAGCGCGCCTCGCTGGCTTTCTCCCGCCGAACAGCGTGCCTGGCGCACGCAACTGGCGCTGCACAAGCTGCTCATGCACCGGCTCGACCGCGAGCTGCAGGAGTTCTCCCTGACGGTCAACGACTACGAGATCCTGGTCAACCTCTCCGAGAGCCCCGAGCGGCGCATGCGCATGAGCGATCTGGCCGACGCCACGATCCAGTCGCGCAGCCGGCTGTCGCACCAGATCTCCCGCATGGAGGCCAAGGGCCTGGTCACGAGGGAGGACTGTCACGACGACCGGCGCGGCACGTTCGCGGTGCTGACGGACGAAGGGTGGGAGACGATCCGGCGGGTGGCGCCGTTCCACGTGGCCGGCGTGCGCGAGCACTTCGTCGACCGGCTCACCGACGAGCAGCTCGAAACGATCGAGGCGGCCTACGCGCCGATCGTGGAACAGCTGAAGAAGCTGCGCTGAGGCCCCGAGACGGTCAGGTCACGCGCTTGCCCGGCGCGGTCCACGTGTTGCAGCCGGTGTTGAAGCCTTTCTCCATCCAGTACGCCTGAGTGGTGCCCTGGCCGTGGTCGTTCTTCGGCCAGTGCTTGCCGCCGTTCTCCCGCTTCCAGTCGATCAGATATTTCCAGTCGGAGGCTTTCACCGGCAACGTGCCGCGGACGCTGCCCACGAAGGCGGAGGAGAAGCAGTCGGCCTGCAGCTCAAGACGCCGCGAGAGCTCGAGCTTGCCGTTCTCGCCGGCCTCGGCCCGGGCCGCGGGATAGTACTTGGTGAAGATGCCGTTCATGGCCTGCACGTGGTGCGTGTACTCGTGCCCCAGGAAGTAGGCGAGGTAGACCTCGAACGGGTCGTCGATTCGTTTCTGCGTGATGCCGATGTAGATCGTCTTGTTGCGCGAGCAGTATCGGCCTTCCGCGCCCGCGGGTCACGGGCCGCACGGGCTGTTCACATGGCTGGTGACGAACTGGAGGCGCGGCCCTTCGTACGGAAGATTCGCCTTCTTGAACTGCGTGGCCCACGACTTGCCGAGGCAGGCGTTCACCCGCTGCATGAAGGACTTGTACGACGCCGCACTTCCCTCGCGGACGGTGCCGGGCCGGCAGTTGATCTTGGGGAGCGATCCGGTCCGGTAGATGGGGTTGTGCGTCGCGACACGCTTGTCCGGCGGCGCGGCCTGCTGCGCGTTGACCCGTTCGGCCCCGTTGGCGGCCGCCCACCTGTGGTGCTGGACGCCTCCGCGGTGCCCGCCCCGATGAGGGCGGAAACCGCGGCCGCGGTGACGAGGAAAGAGATGTTACTGGTGGGAGAGATGCTCATAGTGGCGAATATGTTAGAACACGTCACAGTGCCCTGAGTCCACTCGCGATCTTCGTCGCGAGATCTCCCAAGCGCCGGGGCACAGCCGTCCTGGCCGACACCCAACCGATATCGGCGAGGGTGCGCGGACCTCCGTACCGCTCGCTACTATCCGCTCATGCTCAGAAAGCTACTGATCGTGGCCGTGCTGGCGCTGGCGGCGGCGTGCTCGTCCGGCGGTGACGCCGGCGAGCTGCCCGCGGGGCCCGAGCTGATGAAGAAGGCCGCCGAGGCCATGAAGGCCGTCAAGTCGGCCACCTTCTCGATCGCGACCGAGGGCGAGCCGAAGGTGCCGGTCAAGAAGGCCGACGGCCGGCTCACCTCCGCCGGGGACGCCGACGGTACGATCACGCTTGACGTGCTGGGCACCCTGCAGGAGGTCAGCTTCGCCCTGGTCGGGGAGACCGTGCACTTCAAGGGCCCGACGGGTGGCTTCCAGAAGATGACCCGGCAGCAGCTGGCGCAGTTCTACGACCCCTCGGTGATCCTCGAGCCGACCAAGGGCATCGCCCAGTTGCTCGCCTCGGCCACCGACCCGAAGGTCGAAGGCGTGGAGGACGGCGCCTACCGCGTCGCCACGACCTTCCCCGGGCAGGTCGTCGGCCAGATCGTCCCCGGCGTCACGCAGGGCGTCACCGGCAAGGTCTGGCTCGACCAGGCCTCCACCCGGCTCACCAGGGCCAGCCTGCCGTTGCAGGGCGGCACGGTGACGGTGTCGTTCAGCGACTACGACGCGCCGGTCACGATCACCCCGCCTCCCGCGCAATGAGGCGCGCCCGCCGGGTCGTGCTCGGTGCGGGCGGCGCGGTGGTGCTGCTGGCCGCGCTCGACGCGTACGTCGTGGTGACGGTCCTGATCGACATCGCGAAGGACGTCGGCATCCCGCTCAACCACCTGGAGCGGGCCACCCCGATCGTGACGGGCTTCCTCCTGGGCTACGTCGCCGCGATGCCGCTGCTCGGTCAGCTCTCCGACCGCTACGGGCGGCGGCCGCTCATCCACGCGTGCCTGGCGGCCTTCGCCCTCGGCTCGGTGCTGACGGCGCTGGCGTCCGGGGAGGTCATGGTGGTGGCCGGGCGCGCGGTCCAGGGCGTGGCCGGCGGGGCGCTGCTGCCGATCACGATGGCGCTCATCGGCGACCTGTGGGACGAGCACGAGCGGCCGGTGGCCTTGGGGGCGGTGGGGGCGGCCCAAGAGCTGGGCAGCGCGCTCGGACCGCTGTACGGCGGGGTACTGGCGCTGATCCCCAGCACCGTGGTGGCGGGCGTGGAGCTGGGAGGCTGGCACGCCATCTTCTGGATCAACCTGCCTCTCGCCGCCCTCGCCGCTCTCGCCGTGCACCTCACCGTGCCCGGCGGTCCCGTACGCTCGCCGCGGTCGGGATCCGCTGGTACGAGCCACGTCACCACGGCCGCGGCCGGAGCCCGGTCCCTTCCGGCGGCGGGCGACGCGCCTGTGGGCACCACCGAAGGGCCGCAGGTTCCCGCAGAGGACGGGGTTCCCCAGGACGGGCATGCGCTGCCCTCGGGGGATGAGGTTCCCCGCGACGGGCATGCGCTGCCCTCGGGGGACCAGGTTCCCCGCGACGGGCAAGCGCTGCCCGCGAGGCGGGTGGACGTCGCCGGTGGGGGTCTGCTGGCGCTGGCGCTGGGGTTGCTGGTGGTCGGCCTGTACAACCCCGACCCGGCCGAGGCGGTGCTGCCGCCGTGGGGGCTGCCCGTGATCGCCGCCGGAGCGCTGGTGGCGGTGGTCTTCGTCTGGTGGGAGATCCGCTCCCCCGTCCGCCTGCTCGACCTGTCCGGCGCCCGCAAGGGCCCGCTGCTCGCCACCTTGGCGGTGAGTTTCCTGGCCGGTGCCGCGCTGCTCGTGACCATGGTGTTCGTGCAGTTCACCGCCCAGACGCTGCTCGGCGCCGACGCGCTGGGAGCCTCTCTGGTGCTGGCCAGGTTCCTGGCCGCGCTGACCGTGGGCGCGCTGCTCGGCGGGCTCCTGGCGCGCAGGGTGGGCGACCGGGCCGTGGCGGTGGCGGGCATGGCGCTGGCGGCGGCCGGCTACTGGCTGATGAGCCGCTGGCCGCTCGACCTGGAGAGCGCGGGCCTGCTGATGGATCTTCACCTGGTCGTCGCCGGGCTGGGCCTGGGGCTGGTGATCGCGCCGGTCTCGTCGGCGGTGCTGCGGGTGAGCCCGGCGACCGAGCACGGCGTCGCCTCGGCGGCGGTCGTGGTGGCCAGGATGATGGGCATGCTCATCGGCATCGCGGCCGTGTCGGCGTGGGGGTTCTACCGGTTCCAGTCGCTGACCGCCCACCTGGACACGCCGCTGCCGTTCGGGGTGGACGCCGCGACCTACCAGCAGCGGCTGGCCGAGTACACCGCGAAGGTGCAGGAGGCGCTGCACGTCGAATACACCGAGATGTTCCTCGTCACGGCGTTCATCTGCGTGATCGGCGCGGGGGTCGCGCTGCTCATGCCGTCCGCCGCCCGGGCCCGCTGAGGGGCTCCGGGCGGCGGTGGCGGCGCGTTACGGGGAGAGGCGGTGCAGGTCCCGGGGGAACGCGGTGGCCTGGCGAACGTTGGCGGCGCCCGTCAGCCGCGCCGTCCACCGTTCCAGCCCCAGCGCGAACCCGCCGTGCGGCGGCATCCCGTGCTTGAAGGCCTGCAGATACCCTTCGTACGCCTGCGTGCCCTCGCCCCGGGCGGCCAGCGCGGCGACGTAGTCCGCGTACGCGTGCAGCCGCTGCCCGCCCGTGACCAGCTCCAGCCCGCGGAACAGCAGGTCGAACCCGTTGGAGTAGCCCGGCCTCGCGGGGTCGGGATGGGTGTAGAAGGGCCGTTTGGCCATGGGGTAGCCGGTGACGAAGAGGAACTCCGAGCCGTGTTCCCGCAGCGCCCACTCCGACAGCCGGCGTTCCTGCGAGGGTGACAGGTCGGGCTCGTCGCACGACGTCAGCCGCTGCGCCTCGGTGAAGTGCACGGCCGGGATCTCGGCGGGCACCTCGGGCAGCGTGGCCCCGATCAGCGCGGCGGCGGAGGCGGCGCGGCGGCGTACCGACTCGGTCATGCCCGCCACCACGTCGCGCAGCACCGCCATCACGTCGCGGTGGTCACGGACGAAGCCGAGCTCGGCGTCGAGGCTGGTGTACTGGGCCAGATGGCGTGCGGTGTCGTGCGGCTCGGCGCGGAAGACCGGCCCGACCTCGTAGACCCGCTCGAACACCCCGACCATCGCCTGCTTGTAGAACTGCGGCGACTGCGCCAGGTAGGCGGGCCTGCCGAAGTAGTCGATGCCGAAGACGTCCGCGCCGGATTCGGTGGCCGAGCCGACGATCTTCGGGGTGTGGATCTCGGTGAAACCGAGCTCGTCGAGCGTCTCGCGGAATCCGGCCGCCCCGGCGGCCGCGATCTCCAGCGGCGCTCTGAGCCGCGGGTGCCGCAACGCGACGGGTGCGTGGTCGAGGATCGTCGGGAGCGTCGCACCGGGCTCTGGCCGGAAGAGGTCGAACGGCGGCGCGGCGCACGGCTCGGCCAGCACCTCGATCTCCGGCGCGACCAGTTCGTAGCCTCCAGGGGCCTGCGGGCTGGCCGTCACGGTGCCGGTGACCTGGACGACGCTCTCCTCTCCCGGCAGGTCGCGCGCGGCCACGGCCTGGGCGAGGCCGGTGCGGTCCCTGACGACGAGGAAGGACACGGATTTCAGTTGCCGCCGGCGATGGACCCATCCGGCGATCGTCACTCGTTGCCCGGCGTGCTCAGCGAGCTCCGCCGACATGACACGAGAGATCATCACAGCTCCTCACGAGGAAATGCATGATCCCTTGGGAGTGCGGGGGAGAAGGGAGCTCCCGGTGCCACCGCACTTTCGCCGCCCCTGGGCGAGGCGGCCTCCAGGACCCGATGACGGGGGTCGGACCGGCGGGGCATTTCCTCCCCGCACTCAGGAGTGTCTTCACCGAAGGCGCCCGGGACCGCCTTCACAGCTGCCGGCGGCTCTCTCGGCCCGTGCGGAACTTCGGCTACTCGTCTCCGTCAACGTTTGCGGTCGATCCTACGAGCCCGCGGAGGGGACGGCAAAACCTTTGCCGCCCCCGACGGGTCATCGTTCCTTCTTCGAGCGCTTCTCCCGGATCTTCATCGTGACCTCGATCGGCGAACCGGCGAAGCCGAACTCCTCGCGGATGCGGCGCTCGACGAAGCGGCGGTAGGTGTCCTCCAGCCAGCCCGAGGTGAACAACACGAACTTGGGCGGCTCGACGGACGCCTGCGTGGCGAAGAGGATCTTGGGCTGCTTGCCGCCGCGCACCGGCGGCGGCGTCTGCTGCACCAGCTCGGTCAGGAACGCGTTGAGCCGGGCCGTCGGCACCCGCGTGGACCAGGAGTCGAGTGCCTTCTCCAGGGCCGGGACCAGCCGGTCGACGTGCCGCCCCGTCTTGGCGGAGATGTTGACGCGCAGCGCCCACGGAGTGCGAACGAGCTGGCGGTCGATCTCCTTCTCCAGGTAGTAGCGGCGGTCCTCGTCGACCAGGTCCCACTTGTTGAAGGCGACCACCATCGCCCGCCCCGACTCGATGACCAGGCCGATGATGCGCAGATCCTGCTCGGTGAGCGGCTGGCTGGCGTCGATCAGGACGATCGCCACCTCGGTGCGCTCCAGCGCCGCGCGCGTGCGCATGGCGGCGTAGTAGTCGGCGCCCTGCAGCTCGCGGTCGCGCCGCCGGATGCCGGCGGTGTCGACGAAGCGCCAGGTGCGCCCGCCCAGCTCGATCAGCTCGTCGACCGGGTCGCGGGTGGTGCCGGCCATCGGGTCGACCAGGACCCGGTCCTCGCCGGCGAGCTTGTTGAGCAGCGAGGACTTGCCGACGTTGGGCTTGCCCAGCAGCGCCACGCGGGCGGGCCCGCGCTCGCCCTCGAACGTCACCTCGGGCGTCTCCGGCAGCGCGTCGAGCACCACGTCGAGCAGGTCGCCGCTGGAGCGGCCGTGCAGGGCGGAGACGGAGTAGGGCTCGCCGAGCCCCAGCGACCACAGCGCGGCGGCCTCCAGCTCCAGCTGCTGGTTGTCGACCTTGTTGGCGGCCAGGATGACCGGCTTGCCCGACTGCCGCAGCACCGAGCCCACGCTCTCGTCGGCGTCGGTCGCGCCGACGGTGGCGTCGACCACGAACACGATCACGTCGGCCAGCTCGGCGGCGACCTGGGCCTGCTCGGCGATGCGCAGGTTCATCCCGGTCGCGTCAGGGTCCCACCCTCCGGTGTCGACCACGGTGAAGCGGCGGCCGCGCCAGTTGGCTTCGTAGGTGACGCGGTCGCGGGTGACGCCCGGCACGTCCTCGACGACCGCCTGGCGGCGGCCGATGATGCGGTTGACCAGCGTGGACTTGCCGACGTTCGGCCGCCCCACGATGGCGACGACCGGCAGCGGCACAGCGTCGCCGTGCTCGGTGATCTCAAGATCGTCGAGGTCGGCCTCGACCCAATCCCCCGTTGACACGATGTTTCGTCCTTAGTGAGTACCGCACCTGCTCGTCAGGTGCGCTCGCGAATGCGGTCGCCGCCGGGCCCGCTCGGGCCCGCGTGCTCGGCGACCAGTCTCAGCACCTCCGCGATGACCTCGTCGAGGCTCATCGCGGTGGTGTCGAGCTCGACGGCGCCATCCGCCATCGAGAGTGGGTCGGTCTTGCGTGTCGTGTCGAGGGTGTCACGCCGGGCCATGGCCTCCTGCTGCGCCTGGACCGTCGAGCCGGCCAGCTCCGCGCTGCGCCGCTGGGCGCGTGCCTCGGCGCTGGCCGTCAGGTAGATCTTGACCTCGGCGCCGGGGCAGACGACGGTGCCGATGTCGCGGCCCTCGACCACGATGCCACCGGAGCCGATGACCTCCCGCTGCAGCGCGACCAGGCGGGCGCGCACCTCGGGAACGGCGGCGACGGCGGAGACGGCGCCGGTGACCTCGGCCTGCCTGATCGGCCCCGCCACGTCGATCCCGTCGACGTGGATGGCCGGGCCGTCGGGGTCGGTGCCGCAGACGATCAGCGGCTCGCCGCAGCGGGCCCCGATCGCGCCGGGATCGTCAAGGTCGACGCCCTGCCGGAGCATCCACCAGGTCATCGCGCGGTACATCGCCCCGGTGTCGAGGTAACGCAGGCCCAGCCCGCGGGCCACTCCGCGCGAGACGCTCGACTTGCCCGACCCCGAAGGGCCGTCCATGGCGACGACCAGACCGGTCACGGTCTCTCCCTCTTCACGTTGTTCCACCCGACGTGAAGAGGCTACAGCCTCCGGATCAGTCGGCGATCCAGCTTCTCGCGGAAGCCGGGCGGCGGATGATCGATGAGGGCGACCCGCCAGGGCGCCCCCGGCCGGCAGAGTCGACTGCAGGGCCGACAGCAGGGCCGACAGCAGGGCCGACAGCAGGGCCGGCTCGAGGTCACCGGGTCCTGGCGGTGAACGTCAGATGGGTGACACCGCTGGGCGTGGAGACCGCCTCGATGTCGTACGCCTCCTCCAGCGACTCCAGGCCGTCCCAGAGCCGCACGCCACGACCGAGCAGGATCGGGATCTGGACGACGTGCATCTGGTCGACCAGCCCCTCGGCGAGAAAGTCGCGGATGACGGAGACTCCGCCGCCCAGGCGCACGTCCGAGCCGCCGGCCGCCTCGCGCGCCCGCTCCAGCGCCTGCGCGGGTGTGGCGTCGAGGAAGTGGAACGTGGTGCCGCCCTCCATCTCGACCGACGGCCGCGGCCGGTGGGTGAGCACGAAGACCGGCGTATGGAACGGCGGGTTGGAGCCCCACACGCCCGTGTAGCCAGGGTCGTCCTGCCAGCCGGGCGGGCCGAACTTGCCGGCGCCCATGATCTCGGCGCCGATGCCGCGGCCGTGCATCGCGGCGAACGCGTGGTCGGCGCCGACGCTCCCCTCGCCGCTCCCGCCCATCTCGTGCCAGAACCGGGTGGCGAACATCCAGTCGTGCAGACGCTCACCGGCGTGACCGAACGGCGCGCCGGGAGCCTGGCCCTCGCCGGTGCCGAAGCCGTCCAGCGAGATCGTGAAGTTGTGAACGCGTAGCCGCCCCATGATCGTTTCCTCTGCTTTCTGTGAGCCCGGCCGGCACCACGGCGCCGCCCGCCCCCCGGAGGGAAGAACAACTGTGTCTATTAGAGACGGTTCTGCGGGGATGACAAGAGGAGTACGCCCGTGAGTGGTCCGCCGCCTGGCGGCACGGTCCTGGCTGAGCGGCGGGACCGGGCACGACAGGAGCGGCGGGCGGACCGGCGGCAGGACTAACGGCGGTGTCCCCGGTAAGTGACCTCATGTGACAGACGGAGCACGCGTCACAGTCGTGGTGGCCAGCAGGGACCGGCTCCGGGCGCTGGCCCGGACCCTCCCCAAGCACCCGCGGCCGGTGATCCTCGTGGACAACGGCTCGACCGACGGGACGGCCGGGTTCGTACGCCGTCACTTCCCCGACGTCCTGCTGGCCGAGCCTGGCGTGAACCTGGGGGCGCCCGGCCGCAACCTGGGCGTGCGGATGGCCGGGACACCGTACGTCGCCTTCGCCGACGACGACTCCTGGTGGGCGCCCGGTGCCCTGGAGCGGGCCGCCGACGTGCTGGACGCCCATCCGCGGCTGGCCGTGCTCGGCGCTCGGGTGCTGGTGGGCCCGGAGGAACGGCTCGATCCGGTGTCGGAGCTGATGCGGCACTCGCCGCTCGGCACCGAGCCGGACCTGCCGGGGCCGAGCGTGCTGGGCTTCCTGGCGTGCGGGGCGGTGGTACGCAGGGAGGCGTTCCTGGAGGCGGGCGGCTTCGACGACGTGATCTTCTTCTTCGGGGAGGAGGAGCGCCTGGCGGTCGACCTGGCCGCGAAGGGATGGGGGCTGGCGTACGTGGACGACGTCGTCGCCCACCACCATCCGTCGCCCGCCAAGGACCCGCGTGGCAGGCAGGCGCTGGCCGCGCGGAACGCCGTGCTCACCGCGGTGCTGCGCCGCCCCTGGCCGGTGGTGGCGCGGCGGGCGTTCGACGCCCTGCGCGCCGGCCCTCCGGGCTGGGAGGGGCTGCGCGCGGCCGTACCTCGTCTTCCTGGGGCGCTGGCGGATCGGCGGGAACTGCCGCCCGCCGTGGAACGGGCACGACGGCGGCTGGAGCAGGCCGCCGGCTGAGCGCGGGCGTACGGTTACGTCCGGCGGAACGGGGGCAGCAGGCGGTCATGAGTACCGCACCTAACCCGATCGACCTGCAGAAACACCTGGGTGGCGTCGACTACCCGGCAGGCAAGGCCGATCTGATCAAGGCCGCGCGCGACCACAACGCGAGCAAGGAGATCGTCGAAGCTCTGGAGGCCATGCCCGACCGTGAGTACGACGGCCCGAACGCCGTGAGCGAAGCCGTCACGAAACGCTGAGTCGCGGGGACGCGGCGGGCGGGCGGTCACCGGATACCTCCGCGGAAACCCCCGCCTTCAGACAGGAGAGGAATCGGACCCCTGCGGAGCAGGACAGGGGTAGCCGATTCGCCGCCAGGCGAACCGGTGTCAAAACGCCGCACCACATCGCACGGTTCGGTAATATGTTCGACGGTGGTGATGACCAAGCCACCGGACGAACGATCAGAAGCACCCTCGCCGCAGGGCTTGCGGAGAGGTGAAACGCCTGTGGAGCTGGTGTAAGACCTCAACGAGAGTTCCCTTTCCCGGGCGGGCGACCGGCGGTGAAGCAGGAAGGCCGGTCGGCGACGGCTGGAATCCCGGCCCTGAAGGACCGGGAGGATGTCAATTCCTGACCTCCTCGATTCGCGCGCCGTGAGGACGGATCGAGGAGGCTCGGATGTGACATCGGCGGCTAGGGAACCTGCCAGCCGCGTTCGCGCAGCGCGTCGGAGAGCGTGAGGACCGCACCGGGCTCCACCGACAACTCGGCGATGCCCAGGGGCAGCCCGGGGGCGTGCTCCAGGCGCACGTCCTCGACGTTGACGCCGACCTCGTCGCAGACCTGGAACAACCGGGCCAGCTGGCCGGGACGGTCGCCGATGACGACTTGTACGACGGCGTAGGCGGAGGCCGGGCCGCCGTGCTTGCCGGGGATGCGGTCGTGACCGACGACACCCCGCTTGAGCAACTGGGTGATCTCGCCGGTCGCGGTGCCGTCGCCCTCGGCCAGGGCCCGCAACGCGCTCGCCGCGTCGGCCAGGTCGTGTGCGACGGCCTCCAGCACCTCGGCGACCGGGGAGGCGTTGCCCGACAGGATGCCGAGCCAGAGCCCCGGGTCGCTGCCCGCGATCCGGGTGACGTCGCGCACGCCCTGCCCGGCCAGGCCGAGGGCGACGTCGGTGGCGTCGGCCAGGCGCGCGGCCACGGCGGAGGCCGCGACGTGGGGGGCGTGGGAGACGACGGCGACGGCGCGGTCGTGGTCGGTGGCGCTGACCTCGACCGCGTTGGCCCCGCACAGCTCGATCAGGCGCAGCACGGCCGCCCTCGCCTCGGGGTCGGCCTCATCCGTGGGGCACAGCGCCCACGGCCGGCCGAGGAACAGGTCGTCCCTGGCCGCCCCAGGACCGGACTTCTCGCGGCCGGCGAGCGGGTGGGAGGCGACGTAGGAGGACAGGTCGCAACCGAGCTGCGCGGCCCGGTGAATGGGCTCGGCCTTGACGCTGGCGACGTCGGTGTAGAACCTGGCCGCCCCCAGCCGCTGCAGCTCCAGCAGCTCGGTCGCCACGTGGGCGGGAGGCACGGCGATGATCGCCAGATCGGCCTGCTCGGGGACCAGGACCTCGGCCGGCTTCGGTGCTTCGCCGGCCGCGCGGAGGCGTGCCCCCTCGGCCGGCGCGTCGCGTCCGGAGGGCGCGTCGCCGGGCGGCGCGGCGTGCGGGTCGCGGGGACGCCACTCCTCACCCGCCCCGAGCTCCCGTGCCAGCCGTACGGCTCCCTGGTCGCGGTCGGCGAGCAGCACGCGCACACCGCGCTTGCGCAGCGCCAACGCCGCGGAGGTGCCGATGAGACCGGTGCCGACGACGAGCACGGTGCGAAGTTCCATCTGGTGTCCTGATTTATCGGGCCATTGGGATAGCCAGTATCTCGTTATGTGCAGCCCTGTCGCTCACTGCGCGATGTCCTGCCGCAGCGCCACCGCGCCACGCAGGTAGACGTGCTGGATCTCGGCCCTCGGACGGTCGGTCTCCACGTGCGCCATGAGCCGCACCACGCGGGGCAGCGCACCCGGCACGGCGATCTCGGTGCAGCAGATCAGCGGCACGTCGTGAAAGCCCAGCTTCCGCGCCGCGAGCGCGGGGAACTCGGCCGTCAGATCGGGTGTGGCCGTGAACAGCACGCTGATCACGTCATCGGGGGTCAGCTCGTTGCGCTCCATGATCGCGCTGACCAGCTCGGTCGTGCCTTCTATGATCGAGCCACGGTCGTCGGCGTCCACCTGGATCGCCCCACGGATCGCGCGCACCATGCGGTCAGTCCCCTTCCCTAAGCGGGAGAGCCCGTGCGAGGGTCGCACGGGCTCCTGCGTCCGGCCAGATTACAACTTCACGGCGGCGTAGAGCTCGCCGACCTCCTTCAAGCTGAGCGCCCTCATGGTCCCGGGCTTCGTACGGCCGAGCTTCACCGGGCCGAACTCGATCCTGGCCAGATCGATCACCCGGTGGCCGGCCACCTCCAGCATGCGGCGTACGACGTGCTTGCGGCCCTCGTGCAGCACGACCTCGACCAGCGCCTGCTGCCCGTGCTCCTGCACGACGGTGAAGCTGTCGGCCCTGGCGATGCCGTCCTCCAGCTCGATGCCCTGCTTGAGCCTGCGGCCCAGGTCACGCGGGATCGGGCCGGGCACCTTGGCCCAGTATTTCTTCTGCACCCCGTAACTGGGATGCGTCAGCCGGTTGGCCAGCTCGCCGTCGTTGGTGAGCAGCAGCAGCCCCTCGGTCTCGGTGTCGAGCCTGCCCACGTGGAACAACCGCGGCGCCAGCTCCTCGACGTAGTCGGCCAGGCACGGGCGGCCCTGCGGGTCGTCCATTGTGGACACGACGCCGATGGGCTTGTTGAGCGCGTAGTAGACCAGGTCGGGAGCGGTGGGGATGCGCTTGCCGTCGACGTGGATGACCTGCGTCGCGGGGTCGACCTTCGCGCCGAACCTCCGTACGACCTGGCCGTTCACCGTGACCCGGCCCTCGCCGATCATCTCCTCGCACGCCCTGCGGCTGGCGACGCCCGCCTGGGCGAGCACCTTCTGCAGCCGTACGCCGTCGGGGACCTCCGTGGTGTCGCGCTCGTCGGAGTAGCCCTCCGGGTAGAAGTCGCGGTCACGCAGCGGCTGGCGGGCCGCCTTCACCCGGTCGTGCTGAGGGCTGCCGCCGCCGCGCCTTCCCCCTACGGTCTGTACGTCGTCCCGCCGGGAGGACCGGCCGGTACGCCCGGCGTCGCGCCCGGTGCGGGCATCACCGTCGCGCCTCCCGTGGCGAGACCTGCTGGACTCGGCGTTGCGCGGAGCGGCCTCACGACGCCCGCTCCGGTCGGCCCGGAACCCGCCACGCTCATCACGCCGCTCAGCTCCGTAACCACCCCGGCCGGACCTGCCACCCGGTTCGGACCGGTATCCGCCCCGCTCGTCACGCCGCTCGGAACGGTAACCGCCCGCGCGCTCATCACGACGCTCGGACCCGCCGCGCTCGGAACGGTAACCGGCGGGGCGCTCGTCACGACGCTCGAACCTGTCACCACGGGCGGAGCCGTTACCGCGCTCGAACCTGTCACCACGCTCGGAACGGTAGCCGCCGGCTCGCGCGTCTCCACGCTCCGGCCGGTAACCGCCAGGGCGCTCATCACGACGCTCCGACCGGTAACCACCGGGACGCTCATCACGACGCTCCGACCGATAGCCACCGCCCGCGCGCTCGTCACGGCGATCGGAACGGTAGCCGCCCCGGTCGCCACGAGGACGCTCGCTCCGCCCGTAACGATCCTCACGGCCGCCGCGCTCGTGACGGTCACCGCGCCGGCCGCGGTCGCCGCGGTCGCCAGGCGCGTAACGGTCATCGCGGTCGCCGCGGGAGTTGCGGTCGTCACGGTCATCGCGGTCGCCGCGGGAGTTGCGGTCGTAACGGTCATCGCGGTCGCCGCGGGAGTTGCGGTCGTCACGACCGTCGCGGTCGCTGTAGGAGGGGCGGTCGCGGTCGGCGCCTCGCGGGTAACGACCGCCGCCGGCGTCGTCGCGCCCGGAGGGCCTGCCGTACCGGGCGCGGGTGCCGCCGCGGTCGGCGTGGAGGGAGTCACGGGACGGCCGGGAGCCGCCTACGGAGTCGCGGCCCCAGTCGCGGTCACGGTCGTCACGGCGGGAGTCGTCGCGCCGGAAGTCGTCACGGCGGGAGCCGCCTCTTCCGTCTGTTCGGCCGGACCCACCGCGGAAGTCGTCGTCACGCCGGGAGTCGCCACGGGCGTCGTCGGAGCGGAAGGCGGGACGCCCGCCACGGCCGGAGCCGCCCGTGCGTCCACGACCGCGTCCATCACCGGACGGGGTGCTGCGCCTGTTGATCACTTTGTTGTCTCCTCGAGGTTTTCCACGTCGTCGGGGAGGAAGGGCGCGAGCTCGGGAAGCTCGCTCAGATCCCGTAGTCCCAGACGTTCAAGGAAGTATGAGCTTGTCCGGTAGAGCACCGCTTGGCTCTCCGGGTCGGTGCCGGCCTCTTCGACCAGGCCCCTGGCGACGAGTGTGCGCATGACACCGTCGCTGTTGACACCGCGTACGGCGGCGACGCGGGAACGGCTCACCGGTTGCCGGTAGGCCACGACCGCGAGTGTTTCGAGCGCGGCCTGGGTCAGCCGCGTCTGCTGGCCGTCGCGTACGAACCGCTCGACCAGCGGCGCACAGGCGGCACGCGTGTAAAAACGCCAACCGCCCGCCACTTCTCTCAAGTCGAAACCCCGTCCGGCGGCGGTGTATTCCGCCGCCAGCCCACGCAGCGCCAGCGCGACCTCGTGGGTGGGCCGTTCGAGCACCTGAGCCAGCGTCACTTCGGCGACCGGCTCGTCAACGACAAGCAGGATAGCCTCCAGCGCCGCTTCGAGCTTCGGCCCCTCCCCCGGTTCGGCCTCCTCGGCGCCCGCCGCGGGCTCGGCGGCACCGGTCACGGACTCGCCGCCCTCGGCTGTCCCGCCGCCTTCAGCCTTACCACCCTCGGCCTTCCCGCCGGCCTCGACGACCGGCCGGTCAGCCGTTGCGGACTGCCCGGCCGCCGCCGATCTCTCGGTCGCCACCAGTCCGTCGCTCGCCGCCGATCCCCCGCTCGGCGCCCGGTCCTCGCTGCGCGCCGGCTGCGGCTCCGGTGCCATGTCCTCGGCCGACACCACGTCCCCGGCCGGCGATGGTTCTTCCAGGGGCGGCTGATCGTCCTGAAACTGCGGATCGTCCTGAAGCGGATCGTCCTGGGACGGCGTCTCTCCATGGACAGGCCTGTCCTCCTGGAGCACCGACCCGTCCGGATCAGCGGTGTCACCCCGCACCGGCGCCGGCCCGCCGGACGGCGGGTCGTCCGGGAAGGGGCTCTCCGCATCGGACGGCGGGTCGTCCTGGGCTGAAGTCTCCGCAGCGGACGGCGGGTCGGTCCGGGGTGGGGCGTCGTCCTGGGGTGCCTGGTCGTCGGG
>NZ_SMLD01000097.1:0-36407 GCF_004352805.1 Nonomuraea mesophila | reverse complement strand
CCGCTGAGCTAATCGCCCGCCCTGCCTACCCACTTCTGATCACATCGCTTCGCCAGCAGGTGCCAGAGTGCGGTATGGTTTTCCCCGTCGGCACCAAACGGAGCCGGCAGGGCGGGCGATTAGCTCAGCGGGAGAGCGCTTCGTTCACACCGAAGAGGTCACTGGTTCGATCCCAGTATCGCCCACCACGAAGACGCAGGTAGCACGGGGTTTCGGAGTTGATCCGGGCCCCTTTCCTCGTGTCCGGGGACGATGGGAGCCCAGCCCGCGTGCCCGACGAGATCGGCGATGATCTCGATGGGCACGCCCTGGTCACGCATGCAGGTCGAGCTCCTCGATCGTCGGGCACGTCGGCAGTGCCGGCGCTGCCCGCTCCGCCCAACCGTAGGCTTGCGGCATGACCCACGCCGAAGACCTCCCGCGATACCGTCTCCTCACCGGTCCCGACGACGCTGCCTTCTGCCGAAGAGTCAGCGAGATGCTCCTCTACCGGAGGGCGAACGCGCCGCACACGAGCGGTCCGGTGTGATGTCAGGTGTCGTTGGTTCCGTACAGTTCGCGCTGCCAGAGGTCCTCGCAGATGCGTTCGATGCCGGTGGTCAGATGGCGGCGGTAGGTGGTGAAGGGCAGGCCGAGCCGTTCGGCGGCGGCTTCCTGGTTGGGGACGCCGCGCAGGTAGGTGATGTCGAGGGCACGCTGGAGCTTGCTCGTACGCGCGTCCTGGCCCAGCGTTCGGATGGCCCCTTCCAGGCGCTCCCGCAGGGCCTGGACAGGGTCGGGCTGCCCTGCGCACAGCCTGCTGCGGACAAGGGGATTGGCGGCCAGCGCGGAGGTATGTGACAGGTGCCGCAGGGCCTTGCGGACGGCTTCGGTGAACTCCGCCCGCGACAGGACCGCGAGTTCGGGTTCTCGAACCGAGGTGGCGTCGGTGGTCGTGTCGGCCGACATCAGCCGCTCCAGCCACACCTGTGCGGGCAGGGCCCGCCAGTCATGGGCGAACAGGGTGTATTCGCTGTCTCCCAGCCGTACATGCTCGTCGAGCTCGTACGGACTGTAGCGCCGGTAGTAGTCGACCCTGTGGTCGTCGGCGGGCACGGCCATGAACGACCAGGCCGTGCGTTCGGAGCGCAGGGAGTGACCGACGCCGCGCCATTCCATCGCCGTGGACAGGCCCTGGTTCGCGTCGCGTACCCAGATCCGGCCGACGCTCAGGTGCTCGCCCGGCCTCAGCGGAGCGACGGCGCGGGCATGGGACCAGGCGGCGGCGACGACCGGGTCGGCGGCGGCCTCCTCGTCGCCGGGCCGGTCCAGGCGGAGCCAGACGCAGACGCCGGCCAGCTCGCCGGTCGCGGTATGCCGGTAGAGGTGGAACGCCTCCGGCTGCCGGGCAGCCCAGAAGGCGACGGCGGCCGCCGACTCGTTGCCGTCGGCCTCGGCGACCAGAGCTACCGCGTTTCCGGTCTCCTCGAGCCGGAACACCTCCTCGTACACGTCGTCCTCCTGATGCCAGAAGTCCCGTCCCGGCGGGGACTTGCGATGGTGGCGGAGGTAGAACATGGAGCCGACGATCCGGAGCACGTTGCTGTCGGGCACGGTACGGACCTGGGCCATGAGGTGCCCCCCGATGCGCTGCCGCAGGTCGGCGTAGCGCTGCGGGTCGCGCCAGCTCAGGTCGGCCCGGAGGATCTCACGTACCACGTCGTGCGGGTGCAGTCCCAGCGTCCCCGACTCCATGAACGGCAGCCGCCGCAGCCATGAGAACAGAGTGGCCGCGTCGTCGTCGGGCAGCACCGCGCGCAGCAGGTCCTCGGTGGTGATGTACGTCTGTGCGCAGACCTCCAGCGCGTGCCGGTGCGCGGGACTCGGCACCTCCCCGACGAGCTGGTCGAGCAGGGTGGCCACCACGTTCTGGGCAGGCTTCCAGCGCGAGTTCGCTCTCTCGTCCTTGACCGCCACCGCGGCGCCCAGAGACAGGGCCAGCGGATGACCGCCGGCGAAGGCCAGCAGGGATTCACGCAGGCTGCCGGCAGCCACGCCGCGGGCCTCCAGCAGCGCCGCGGCGTCCACGGGCGAAAGGTCGCGCAGCGGCAGCACCAGCAGCGTGCCCGCCCAGGTGGGGTCGGCCTGCCACGTCAGGTCCGGCGGTAGGCGTCCGACCAGCACGACCAGCGCGCTGACCGGGATGCGGGGCAGGAAACGCTCGCGCAGCCAGCCTTCCAGACCCTGTATGTCCTCGAAATTGTCGACGAGGAGCACGGGACGCTCATCGGCGAACACGGTCTCGGCGGCGGACTCGAACGCGGCCGGGGACGGGCCCAGCGTGCGCCCATCCAGCAGCGTGACGCTCCGTCCCGCTGCCAGGGCCTGCTGCGCCAGCTGACGCAGCAGCGCCGACTTTCCGACACCGCCAGGACCATGGACGAACAGCACGCTGCCACTGTTCCGCAGCGCCGCGTCGAAAACGGCGAGCTCCTCCTGACGCCCGACGAAAGTCTCATTCCTCGCGGCCACCAGACGCTGCCCGAGCAGGTCGAAACCTGTGTCGTTCACCGATCGCATACCGTTACCACGACTTTCACCCGAAATCCCAGCCTTCATGATTTCGTAAGTGATGCAACCCCGGCCGGGGATGCGAAGCGGTGTGAGGTTGATCACGTGTGGTCGCCCTTCCGATCAGGCTGGTGGCCGTGCTCGCGGGCGTGCTCCCGCCCGCCGGGCTCTGATCACCGGCGCAGGAACGCGGTGACCATCGGCAGCACCAGGTCGGGCCGGATGACCTGCAGGTGCTTCGTGTCCGGCAGGATCGCCAGTTGCGCGTTCGGCAGCACCTGCTTCATCTCGACAATGTGCTCCAGCCGTACGAAGTCGGTGTCGCCGATGATGATCAAAACCGGCATCGTCAGCTTGGCCAGCTGCTCGTCGGTCCACCCTTCGAAATCGTGCACTGCCGGCTGGAATTTCATCACGGACGGGAGGAAGTTCTCGGGATTCGGCGCCACCTCGTCGTAGGCGCGTTTCATCGCCGCGGACTCCTCTTCGGTCGGCATCCGGGGCGAATGGAGCTCCAATGCCGTGATTTCGGGGTAATACGCCTCATTTCGGGTTGACCGGAAGTGTGAGGCCGCCAGCACGGCCCGGCCGACCCGGTCCGGGGCCGAGACGGCGATCTCGGTGGAGACCAGCCCGCCCAGGCTGTAGCCGAACAAGTCCGCCCGCTCGACGCCGAGATGATCGAGCAGCGCGATCACGTCCTCGGCGCACTGCCGGATGGTGAACGGCCGGTCGCTGTCGGCGGTGTGCCCGTGCCCCTGCAACTCGACGCCGATCACCTTCCGCTCAGCGGTCAACGCCGGCAGCAGTGAGTCGAAGCTCAGACGGAACGTGTACGCGCCGCCGTGCAGCATGAGCAGCGGCGGGCCGGGCCGATCGGCGCCCAGAACCTCGTAGTAGAGGTCGATGCCGTTCACCGAGGCGTACGCACCTTGAGTCATGTCGATTCCCCTCGCCGCCCGGCTACCGGCTGGGCCTGTAGGCCAGCACCACTGTGCCGTTACCGAGTTCGGTCACCTTCGTCAGTTCCATGGCGGTGGTACCAAGGCCGGCCAGCAGCGACTCACCGGATCCGGCGACGAACGGTGAGATGCTCAGATGCACTTCGTCGAGCAGCCCCGCCTCGACCAGCGCCCGGCTGAACGGGCCGTTGCCGTACTTCACCAGTGTGCCGTCGCCGGCCTCCTTGAGCTGCGCGACCGCCTCGACCGCGTCGCCCGCCAGCACCTGCGCGTTCCACGTGGTCTCGGTCAGCGTGGTGGAGGCGACGTACTTGGGCAGAGAGTTGATCTTGTCTGCGACATCGCCGGTCAGAGCCGGCCAGGTCTGGGCGAAGCCCTCATAGGTCACCCGGCCGAGCACGAGACCGGCCGCCGAGGACAGCAGCCCTAGCTGATAGGCGACGTGGTCGTCGTGGGGGACGACCTTCTGCTGCCCGGCCCACCACGCGTCGCCGGACATCTTCCCATCGATCGAGAGGTGGTCGTATTCGATCAGTTTCCGCACGGCGGGAGTCAACCATCCGGCGGATCGCCCCGTCTTGTATCGAACCGAACCCCCATCACAACGCCAGAAACGGGATGCCGGCCCTCAACTCGCTCGGGGTGTGACCGGTCGCCCACCGCATCGCCCGTGCGAGCTGCGCCTGATCGTAATAACCGCCGGCGGTGACCACGTCGGCGATCGACCTGCCCGCCGTGAGGAGTTGCGCGGCGTGCCGCGCCTGTTCGATGCTGGCGAGCTTGCGGCGGGAGATCCCGACGGCCCGGCGGAACCGGATCTGCGCGATCCGCTCCGACATGCCGCGTGGCCGTTCGCCGTGCCGGATCTCGTCGACGAGCGGGTCGAAGAACAACAAACCCGCACGCACCAGCCGGTCGACGAAGACGTCGACGTTCTGCGCGGTCGGCATCTCCCAGTCCCGGTTGTCCAGCAAGATCCGCCCGCCCGGCAGGGTCGGCAACACCGCGTCCCTGAGATCGGTCAGGCCGGAGGGCGGGTACAGCGGCAGGCAGGCACCGAGCCGCAACTCCACGCCGAAGAACTCCCAGCCCTCCAGGCACGTCAGCAAGGTCCCTTTCGTCTCCGGCCCGCGCACGTGCACCGTGAATCCGTCATCGCCCCGCGCGAACGCGATCATGCATGAGGCCTTGACCGCCGAGCTGAAACCGGTCGTGGCGTCACAGCTCGCCGACCACACCCGTTGCACCAGCGGGAGTTCGCCGGCCACAGCGTTGAAGATGAGCCCCACGCGGCGTGACTATAGACCACACAGGACGCAGGCCGCTGATCACCTCAGGAGGCCGCCCACCGCCGTTACAGGCAGTGCCATTCGATCGTGCTCGTAAGTCCCCGATCCGCTACCACCTGGGTGCACCAGTCGGAGCCCTGGGCCTTGAACAAGACGGCCGGGCCGGCCGGGCGCCGCTCGTGGTCGATGAAGCTAGCCCTGGCCCGGTTTCCTCCGCCCCGGGCCGCTGCCGGCGATCGGCTGGGTGGGGGCCTCGTTCGCCGGGTGCCGGTCGTCGAAGGCGTACGCGGAGGACTGCATCGTGAACAGTCCGGCGTAGGTCCGGCCGGCCGCCATCAGGGTGGCGTGATCACCGATCTCGGTCACCCGGCCCTCGTCGAGGACCACGATGACGTCGGCCGTGCGGACGGTGGACAGGCGGTGTGAGACGAACACCGTGATCGCGCCCACCGATCGGCCGATGCGCCTGGCCTGCGCGGCGTACCGTTCGAACACGGTGTGCTCGGCCTCCGGGTCGAGGGCCGAGCCGGGCTCGTCCAGGACGAGCAGCAGGGGAGCCTCGCGCATGAACGCGCGGCCCAGGGCGAGCTTCTGCCACTGGCCGCCGGACAGTTCGGCGCCGTCGGCGTACGACCGGCCCAGCTGGGTGCACAGGCCGTGCGGGAGGCGGGGGACGACGTCGGAGGCGGCGGCGCGCTCCAGGGCGGCGGCCACCACGGCGTCCTCGGTGATTCTCGGCAGGTCGCCCAGGCCGACCGCCTGCCGGAGCGTCAGCTCGTACCGTACGAAGTCCTGGAAACCCGCCGAGACGCGCAGCCGCCACTGGTCGGGTGCCACCTCGCGCTGGTCGACGCCGTCGAGCAGGATCCGCCCGCCGGTGGGCCGGTAGAGCCCGCACAGCAGCTTGACCAGGGTGGACTTGCCGGCGCCGTTCTCGCCCACCACGGCCACGGTGGCGCCGGCCGGGAGGGTCAGCCGGACGTCCGTCAGCACCGGCCGCGTCGTGCCGGGGTAGGTGAAGCTCACGTCCTCCAGGGTGATCCCCCGGTCGAGCCGGTCCGGGGGGTCGTGGCGGGCGGCCGCCGGCGGCTCCGCGACGGCGGCCGCCAGGTCGTCCAGCCGCCGGTGCGCGGTGGCCATCCTGTGCAGGTCCTGCATCAGCCGGACGGCGGTGGTGACCTGCTGGTTGACCTGTACGGCCAGCACGACGACCAGGACGACCCCGCCCGGCGAGGCGCCCCCGGACACCGCGCTCCGGACGGCGACGAGCACCGCGCCCGTGTACCCCGCCGCGAACGTCACCAGTCCCGCGGCCCGGATCACCGTGGCGGTGAGCTGTCCTCGCCACAGCCGCCGGGTCGCGGTCCCCCACAACCGCGCGTGGCGCTCGCGCAGCTCGGGCCCGAGCGCTGAGACCCGCAGTTCGCCGCCGTGCCGGGCCGTGGTGGCCAGGCGGAACAGGTTCAGCGCGATGCGGGTCGGCTCGGCCGAGTCCTGCCGGGCGCGGTCCATGGCCCGGTCGGCGAGGCGTCCGGCGACCAGCGGCGGCAGCACGGCGAGCGGCAGCAGCAGGAGCAGCGCGCTGACCCCGGCCAGCAGGATCGCGGTGCAGGCCATGGCGATCGCGAGGCCGGCCGCGCTGACGACCGCGCCGAGACCGGTGTGGAAGCGGCGGCTCTCCCGCTGCAGCACGGTGAACGTGTCCGCGTGTTCCGGCCGGTCGTGGTGGGCCGTCCTGGGCGTTCCGTTCGACAGCGCCGCCAGCCGCAGGTCGAAGTCGATCTCGGCGAGTTCGGACAGTTCGAAGTACGCGACGTGCGCGAAGTGGCCGAAGGTCAGCGACACGACGGCGAACACGGCGACGCCCGCTCCGGCGAGCGCCGCGGCACCGGATCGGCCCGCGAGCAGGTCGTCGGTCATCGCACCCAGGCAGGCGGCCAGGAGCGGAGCGGACGCGGCGCCGGCGAGCACCAGGGCGAACGCGGTCACGGTCTTGCCGCGGTCCGCCCGCCAGGCTCCGCCGACCAGGCGCCGTACGGTGCGGGACACCTCGTTCACGTCGGGTCTCCCGTGTATTCGGCGAAGCGGTGGGCCTGCAGGCGGAACATGTGCGCGTACCGGCCGTCCAGCGCCATCAGCTCGTCATGGCCGCCCTGCTCGACGCAGCGGCCGCCGGCGAGGACGACGATGAGGTCGGCGCGGCGTACGGTGGCGAACCGGTGCGAGATCAGCAAGGTGGTCGCGCCCTGGGTGAGCTCGGCGAACTCGTCGAAGAACCGGGTCTCGGCGCGGACGTCGAGGCTCGCGGTGGGCTCGTCGAGGACGATGACGGGGGAGCCGTGCCGCAGCGCGAAGAGCGTACGGGCCAGGGCGATCCGCTGCCACTGCCCGCCGGACAGGTCCGCGCCGCCCGACAGGTGCCTGGCCAGGGGCACGTCGAGACCGCCGGGCGCCGGGCCCAGCACGGCGGGCACCCCGGCGGTGCGCGCGGCGGCCTCGATCCCCGCTCGGTCGTCCAGCGCGTCGACGGCGCCGAAGCCGATGTTCTCGGCCGCGGACACCTCGTAGCGGGCGAAGTCCTGGAAGACGACGCTCAGCTTCCTGCGCCAGGCCGTCACGGGGAAGGACGCGATGTCGGTCCCGTCGACGCGGATCGTGCCGCCGTCGGGGTCGTACAGGCGGCACAGCAGCTTCACCAGCGTCGACTTGCCCGCGCCGTTCATGCCGACGATGGCGGTGCACCGGCCGGCCGGGATGGTCAGGTCCAGGCCGTCGAAGACGCGGCCCCGCCCTCCCGGATAGCCGAAGCGGACCCGGTCGAACCGGATGGCGTGCACCGGGTCCGGCACCTCGCGGACCGGGGGGCCGGCCGCGCTCTCGCTCTCCCGGCCACCGGGGTAGGCGTCCTCCCGGCCACCGGGGTAGGCGTCGATCCGGGCGGCGAAGCGTTCGGCGGCGTCGTACGCGCGCAGGCCGACCTCGGTCTGCAGGTCCACCTCCGCGTAGTGCTCGCCGAGCCGCAGCGCTCCCAGGGCCGCCTGCATGACGATCAGGAAGCCGGTCATGGTGAGCCGGTCCGCCGCCGTCGTGCCGACCGTCCAGAACACGGCGACGGTGACGGCGGTCCCCGCGGCCGTGAACCAGACGAAGGGCCACACGTACGCGCGCCGCCGGGCCGCCCACAGGGGCCGCAGCCACCCGCGGTAGGCGTCCTCCAGCATCCCGGACAACCACCGGATGAGCCCGAACACCCGGATCTCCTTGCCGGCGCCCGGCTCGATGACGAGCCGCCGGAGATAGTCGATCCGGCGTTCCTCGTCCGCCAGAGAGACCCGCGCCCGCGCGTAGCGGCGCAGGCCGCCCCGCTGGCCGTGGCGGAACAGCAGCACCACCCCGCCCAGCCCCAGCGCGGCCCACCAGGAGAAGACCGCGCCGACGGCCACGAGGCAGCAGCACAACTCGGTCACGCGGACCAGCAGGGCGAGCGCTCCGGCGCAGGCCTGCCCCGGGCTCTGGACGCCGTACTCCAGTTCCCGCGACGCCAGCCGCAGCGCTTCCAGGACCCGCTGGTCCTCCAGGGCGGCCAGGCCCCGGGGGCGCAGAGCGGTCGCCATCAGCCGGTCGTACATGAGGCCGTCCACCCGGCGCGCGGCGAGCTCACCCAGCGACTCCTGCAGCGGCGAGAGGATCTCGCGCAGCAGGAACGCCGCCGCGGCGACCGCGAACGCCGTCAGCAGCCGGTCGAACGCGGGCGACCCGGCGCCGGCGGCGACGGCGGCGGGCACCTCCGCCAGCAGGTGGGCGGCGGCGACGACGAAGACGACCGGCAGCGCGCCGAGCGCCAGGTTCACCGGCACCATCGCCGACAGGAGCGCCGGCCCCGTCAGCGGAACCAGCCGGACGACCTGCCACCGCGGGTCCGGGCGCGGCACCGCGCTCACGTCTTCCCGGCCAGGTAGTCCGCGCATGACGGCACGTCTAGGAAGCGGGCGACGTCGTTGAGGTTGAACGGGTCGATGGTCGGCAGCGGCAGGAGGAGCCGGGTGAGCGGTGTCCGGTACTTGTCGGCGATGTAGCGGTAGTTGAGGGCGCAGCTCTCGATGTTCTGGTCCGCGTTCTTCTCGTGCGGGTAGTGGATCGAGCTCGCCTGCCGGTTCAGGACGAACCGGGCTCCGTCGCGGTGCAGCCGGTACGCCAGGTCGATGTCCTCCCCGCCCCAGCTGCGGAACGCCTCGTCGAACGCCCCGATCGAGCGCAGCTGGGCCGTGCGGGCCGAGGCGTTGCAGTTCCAGTACACCGTCCACGGCGCGGGCAGGTCACCGATCCGGTCGCCGTGCCGGACGTAGAACTCCTCCCGCAGGTCCAGCCGCCCGTCCTCGGCCAGCCGGGCGATGCTGGCGTCGGGATCGGTGACGTCGACCGTGGCCTCGATGAGCTGGGCATCCTCGTTGTCCAGGTTGAAGCCGTAGGCGTACCCCACGACGGCCGCCGGGCCGGAAGCGGAGGCGTGGCTGTCGAGATGCGCGCTGAGACAGCGGGAGTGGGCCAGCACCCCCGAGTCGATGAAGACGCAGACGTCGGCGCTCGCGTGCGCGATCCCCACATTGCGGGCGGCGGCGAGCCGGTACCCCTGGTCCTCCTGGTAGTGGTAGCTCACCGCGAGCCGGTCACGGTAGCCGTCCACGACGGCCGCCGAGTCGTCGCTCGATCCGTCGTCCACGACCACCACCTCGAACCGGTCGCGCGGCAGGTCCTGGCGGGTCAGCGCGTGCAGGGTCCAGTCGAGCAGACGGGCGCGGTTGTACGTCGGGATGATCACACAGCACGTGAGGGAGTGGTCCATGGCTGGCCGTCCTTGATCGGTTCGGGGATCGCGGCGCCGACCGCCGCGACGAAGCGGTCGACGCGGGAGCGGGACACGCCCGGGGTGCAGACGATGTGGCTGACCCCGCGGACCACCGGGAGCGCCCACGTCTCCAGGACGGCGCGCGGCGGCGCCGGGAACACCACCGTGCGGGCATGGCGGTGCGCCCGCCAGGCCGGCCAGCCGGCGGAGACGAGCCGGCGCTGGGCGTACTCCGCGGTGGCCCGCCCGGCCTGTGCCAGCTCCCGCAGGCCGCTGATCCCGCGCTCCTTGAGCAGGTACCAGAGGATCAGGGCGGCATGCCCGTTGCGGGAGCTGGCGAAGGAGTCGGAGGCGCCGCACAGCAGGTCCGAGGTGCCCGGGTGCCGTGCCGGGAGGGTCCTGGTCATGACGACGCCGCACGGGAACGGCGCCCCGAGGAACTTGTGCCCGCTGATCGACAGGCTGTCGGCCCCCTGCGCGTGCAGCCCGAACACCGGGCGGCCCTCGGCGTGCAGCGCCAGCGGGATGCCCGACATGGCGGCGTCGGCGTGGAGGTGGTACCGCTTGCCGGCGGCCGACAGCGCGGCGCGGATGCTGCGTACGTCGTCCACGGCCTCGGTCAGCGTGGTGCCGATCGTGGCCACCACGATCGCCGCCGGGTTCGGGTCGGCCACGAGCCGCCGCATCAGGTCGGTGTAGCTCATCTCGCCGCGGACGTCGGCCGCCACGGCGACGTTCTCCATGCGCAGCATGCCGGCGTTGCGGGCCACGCAGGGGTGTGCCGTCCTGGAGTGGTACACCTTCGCCCGTGGGTGCTTCCTCCGCGCGAGCCACAGGCCGTACAGGATGCCTTCGCTGCCCCCGTTGGTCACGTGGCCCCATGGCCGGGCCGGGCAGGCGCCGAACAGGCCGGCCAGATCGTCGACGAGTTCGCGTTCGAGGTCCTTGGTGTGCCAGGAGAAGACAGGGTCGGACTCGGGGTCGCCGTAGTTGTTGAGCTCGTGCGACAGGAAGGGCACGAGCGGCTGGGGAAAGGCCGCCGACCAGCCGGGGAAGCCGACCTTGTGGCGTTCTGCGGCGGTGAGCCTGAGCAAGCGTTCCGCGACCGAGTCCGCGAGCCGGAAACTGCTGCTCAGAGTGGTCACCGGTGACCCCTCGGGGGGACGGCCACCTGCTCGCGCGTGGGGGGCGATGCCGCGACACCCCCGGCGACGCTGCCGGCCGCGCTGTCGGGGACGCTGCCGGCCCTGCTGCCGGCCCTGCTGCCGGCCCTGCTGCCGGCTACGAGGCCGGCCACCGTGCCGAACGGGTCGAATGCGGCGATCTCCGCGCGCAGCCGCCCGGCGGCCGCGCGGTACCCCGGGTCGCCCAGCACGGCGACGACCGCCTGACGAACCTGCTCGGGCTCGGGACGTCCGGTACGCAGGTCGATCCCCGCGCCGCTCCACTGCACCCGCGCCGCCACCTCGGGCTTGTCCTCCGTGTCGCCGGCGACGACCAGCGGCACCCCGTTCTGCAAGGCGGCGTGTACGCCGCCGTAGCCGCCGTTGGTCACCAGGACGCTCGCCGACGGCAGCAGCCGGTCGAACGGCACGTAACCGGCGACGACGGCGTTGGCCGGACGTTCAGGGAGCAGCCGGGTGAAGTCCTCCGGGCCGTCGGGGCGGGCCGTCGCCGCGACCACCGTGACGTCGGTGGCGGCGAGTCCCCGCACCGTGGGCAGGATCAGCTCCGAGAGGTCCTCGTTGGCCAGCGTCCCCTGGGTCACCACCACGACCGGGCGGTCCGCCGCGGTGACCGCGGGCCACCACCGCGGCGCCGTGAAGGAGTCGCTCGACGGCTGAGGCAGCGCCCCGGCGCACCGGAACGAGGCGGGCGCGTCCGAGCGGGGGTACTCGAAGCCGGGCACGGTCAGCTGCAGATAGTGGTCGGGCCCGGCGACCGCGCAGTCGAAGATGAACTCGGGGAGGTCGCAGCCGATGGCCTCGAAGACGCTCACGGTGTCCTTCTGCAGTCCCGCGTACGCTGCGAGCGTCTCGGCGTTGAGCCGGCGGTTGCGCTCGCGGCCCTCGGGGCCGGCGAGATACGGGATTCCCGGGCCGAACGGGGGCACGTCCTCGCTCAGCAGCATGGGCGGGAGGACGCCGAGGCAGATGGTGGTGGGCCGGACGCCGTCCGGTGGTCGCAGCGACAGCGGCAGGGCGCCCAGGAAGACGGTGTCGTGAACGAGCGCGGTGGCGGGAAAACGTTCGAGCAGGGCTTGGATCCGGCGGTACTGCGCGACCGCCGCGTCCGCGAACACCCGTTTCCAGAAGAAGATGTGGTGGCCGTAACCGGTGCCCGCCTCGGCGAATTCCGGAAACGCCGCCGACATGTGCCGGTCGTCGAAGTCGGCCTCCTCGGGGAGCGCTGCAAAACTCGGTCCGGCTGATTTCACGGTCGCGGCGAAACGTGCACCCGTCAGGAAGAGCACGTCGTGACCGCGGGCTTTCATGTCTTTCGCGACCGTGAGCAACGGGGTCACGTGACCGTGGAACGGTGTCGCCGCGAACAGGACTTTCGCCATCAGCTGCTCCAGGAGTTCGGGGGACGTGCGGCACCGGCCGGTGATCGGGCAGCGTCTCCGCCGGCCGCGCATGGGCATGCGAGGGCGACGCACGACATTGCGTACCGACTTACGTGAGTTGAGTTGCATGACACGGTTGGTTTAATGCGTGTTTCGTGCGAAATATAAGCTCGTGGGAGCGCTCCCGCAAGACCATATTCCGCCAGGCGGAATAACGGACCACCGGGCGGTGGGTGCTCTGAGCGCCCGCGCTGCCCCTCACGGGGACACCGCACCCTGGCCCCGCCGCGTGCGGGAGGAGCCCGCCGTGACGCCGCCGCACGTGCCCTTTATGGTGCGACCGGAGACATGGTTGCGAACGAGCCGAAAGCGAAGGAGCACGTGTGAGTTTCAGCCGGCTGACCCACCTCGAATGCGGCAGGTGCGGAGCGGTACACGACAGCGAACAACCGCAGAACCTCTGCCTGACCTGCGGGTCGCCGCTGCTCGCCCGGTACGACCTGGCGGCGGTCCGCGCCTCGCTGAGCCCTGCCGACCTGGCGCGGCGCGGACCAGACCTGTGGCGCTACCACGAGCTGCTGCCGGTCAGGGACCCCGCGCACGTCACCACGCTGGGCGAGGGGATGACGCCGCTGCTGCCGATGGCCCGCTACGGCGAGCGCATCGGCCTGCCGCGGCTGCTGATGAAGGACGAGGGGCTGATCCCCACCGGTTCGTTCAAGGCCCGGGGCGCCGCGGTCGGCGTCTCGCGGGCGGCGGAGCTCGGCGTCGAGCGCCTGGCGATGCCGACCAACGGCAACGCCGGCGCCGCCTGGGCCCTGTACGGCGCCCGCGCCGGCCTGGCCGCCACGGTCGTCATGCCGGTGGACGCCCCCGAGATCACCCGGCGCGAATGCGTGGCGTCGGGCACCGACCTGCACCTGGTGGACGGCCTGATCAGCGACGCCGGGCGGATGGTCGGCGAACTGGTCGCGGCCTCGGGCGGCCGGGTCTTCGACACCTCGACCCTCAAGGAGCCGTACCGCATCGAGGGCAAGAAGACGATGGGCATCGAGATCGCCGAGCAGCTCGGCTGGCGCCAGCCCGACGTGATCCTCTATCCGACCGGCGGCGGGGTGGGCCTGATCGGCATCCACAAGGCGCTGAACGAGCTGCGCGAACTGGGCTGGATCGGAGGCTCACCGCCTCGCCTGGTCGCCGTGCAGGCCGAGGGATGCGCGCCGATCGTGCGGGCGTTCGAGGCGGGTGAGCGGGAGAGCCGGCACTGGGACGGCGCGCGTACGGTGGCGTTCGGCATCAACGTGCCCAAGCCGCTCGGAGACTTCCTCATCCTGGAGGCGCTGGCGGAGACCTCGGGCACCGCGGTCACGGTCACCGACGCCGAGTTGCTGGCGGAGCTGCGGGAGGTCGCGGCTCTGGAGGGGGCGTTCGTCTGCCCTGAGGGCGCGGCGGCCTTCGCCGCGGCCCGCAAGCTGCGCGCGTCCGGGTGGATCGGCCCGGACGAGCAGGCCGTGGTGCTGAACACCGGCGCCGGCCTGAAATATCCGGGCACCGTCCCCGTGGACGCGCCGGTCCTGGGGGTGGACGCGCACCTGCCGCCGCGTGCCCGCGGTGGCGGAGGGGCATGAAACAGCGCGTCGCGATCGCGCGGGCGCCGGCCGTGGACCCCCCTCAGGCGGGCTCGCGGGCCGGCGGCCGGCGAATGCGGGTCCTGGTGCGGTCGGCGGGAAGGCGGACGGTGAAGGCCGCGCCGTCGCCGGGGACGCCGTCCGCCGTGATCGTGCCGTGGTGGTCGTCCACCACCTCCCGTACGAGCGCCAGGCCCAGCCCGAACCCCGTCCCCACGAACCGCTTGAAGAGCCGCTCGGCGTCGCCGGGGTCCAGGCCCACGCCGTCGTCCCTGACCGTGAGCTGCACCATGGACTGATCACGGCGGAGCGTCACCCAGATGTGGCCGCCCATGCTCGTGTGACCGAGCGCGTTGTCCAGCAGGGCCGAGATCACCCGGCGCAGCGCGGACTCCACCCCGCGTACGACGTGACCGCCGGGCCCTTCGAGGCGCACCTCGATGCTCACCCCCTGGACCTCTGCCCTGGCATGCTCGGCCGCCGCCAGGTCCGCGGCCAGCGCGGCCAGGTCCACCGGGCCGAACGGGCGGCGCGTGCGCTGGAACTGCGCGGAGTGCAGAAGATCCTCGACCACCTCGCCCAGCTGCCGGGAGCCGGCGACGAGCTGGTCCACCTCGCCGATGAGCAGGATCGGGTCGGTACCGCCGCGCAGCCTGCGGGACACGAGCTGGGCCCGGGTGTGCAGGCGGGTCAGCGGGGTGCGCAGCTCGTGGCTGACGTCGGCCGCGAAGCGGCGCTGGCGCGACAGCGCCTCGCCCAGCGGCGCGATCGCGCGGCGGGAGACGACCTGCCCGACCAGCACCGCGGCCAGCAGACCCGCGACCTCGGCGCCGCCGAGCGTGCGCAGCAGGCGGGCGCGTTCGGCGGCGTGGTAGCGCAGGTCCATCACCGCCTGCACGACGGCGTCGCCGCGCCGCTGGGTGCGGATGAGGTAGGCGCGGCCGGCCACGTCGACCTGCGCGACCGACGGCCTGCCGCCCGCGGCGACCCTGTCGAGGGCCGTACGCACCGGAAGGGAGGCGGGCGCGCCGGGGGAGCCGCGTACGGCGCCGCCGGGCAGCAGCTCGTACAGCCACACGCAGGGCGGCGGGTAGGCGATGTTGGCGCTCGTGGCGGCGGCGGCCAGGTCGCGCTCGGCCGCGGTGCTCTGGGCGTGCAGCATGAAGCAGTAGACCAGGGCGCCGACGAGGGCGAGCAGCGCGGAGATCGCGCCGGCCACCTGCACGGTGAGCCTGCGCCGGGCCCGGACCAGCAGCCGCCGGTCGGGGTTCACAACGTGCCCAGGCGGTAGCCCACACCCCGCACGGTGCACACCACGTCGGGCCCCAGCTTGCTGCGCAGGTAATAGACGTACGTGTCCACGATCGATTCCTTCTTCGCGCCGTCGAAGACCCGCTGCCGGAGTGACGTGCGGGTGTGCACCTGCCGGGGGCGGGTGGCCAGTGCGCTGAGCAGCCGGCACTCCTGGCCGGACAGCGTCACCAGCTCACCCGTCGGCAGCCGGACGAGCTGGGATTCCGCGTCCAGCCAGCCCTCGCCGAGCGGCAGCAGCCTGGCCTGGTCGAGGTGCCTGCGGTGCAGGGCGCGCACCCGGGCCAGCAGCTCGTCCACGTCGAACGGTTTGACCAGGTAGTCCTCGGCGCCCGCGTCGAGCCCGTCGACCCGGTCGGAGACCGAGCCGAAGGCGGTCAGCACGAGCACCGGGGCGGTGACCGCCTGCCGGCGCAGCCGGCGTACCAGGTCGATCCCGTCGAGGGAGGGCAGGCCGCGGTCGACGATGAGCACGTCGTACGTGCGGCTCAGCCCCAGGTGCAGCCCGCGCTGCCCTTCGTGGGCCAGGTCGACCGTGTACCCCTCGTCGGAGAACAGGTCGACCAGCATGCGCCCCAGCTCGCGGTCGTCCTCGACCAGCAGCAGCCGACGTGAGGATAGGTCGGCCTTACCCGATGTCCCAACCACGAGCCAACCGTTACATCACCTTCCGGGAATTTCCAGACGAATCGGATCATTGGCGGCGCCAGGAGAACGCCGCACCACGCCTACCTGCGCGATCATGACGAACTGGATCCCGCGTCCACCGGTTCCCGCTCGAAACGTTCAGCCTTGTTCCGCTGTTCGAGACGGTCGGGCAGGGCGAGTTTGTAGAGCGGCAGCGCCCCCGCCGTGGTGATCACGGCGACGAGGACGAGCATGGCGAACAGCTCCTGCGTGATCATGCCCTGCGCCAGCCCGATGTTGATGAAGATGAGGATCATCAGGCCGCGGGCGTTCATCAGCGCGCCCACCGCGTACGACTCCCGCCAGCCGAACCCCAGGCCGCGCATCGCCAGCGCGCACCCGAAGTACTTGCCGCAGAACCCGGCGAGGAGGATCAGCCCGAACGCCAGCAGCATCGCGACGCCGGTGATGCCGCCGAGGTGGGTGTTCAGCCCGGAGAAGGTGAAGAACACCGGGAGCAGCAGCGTCGAGACGACCTCCATCATGCGGCCGTGCAGCACCTCGCGGAACTTGGCGTCACGGGGCATGGCGAGGCCGGCGAAGAAGCCGCCGAAGACCGAGTAGACGCCGATCCAGTCCGTCATCCAGCCGGCCGCGAGCGGCACCAGGATGACGACGTACATGCCGGTGGCACCCAGCTGGCCGGTGCGCGCGACGGTCCTGCCCATCGGGCGCAGCATGGGGGCCACCACCTTGAGCATCACGACGCCGAACGCGAGGGTCAGGCCGATGGTGGGCAGCGCACCGCCCGGGCCCGCGCCCAGATGCATGGCCGACAGGACGGCGAGCAGGCACCACGCCAGCGCGTCGTCGATGGACGCGCCGAGCAGGGAGAGCCGGCCGAGCGGGGAGTTCTCCAGGCCTCGCTCGTACAGGATCCTGGCCAGCATGGGGAACGCGGTCAGCGACAGCGCGCCGCCCAGGAACAGGGCGAACTGCAGCGGGCTGACGTCGGGGCGTGAGAGCAGGTCGTACAGCAGGAGACCGGCGGCGGCGCCGAGCAGCAGGGAAGGGACGACCCCCGAGGCGGCCAGCACGGACGCCTTACGGATCTCGCCCGGAGTCTGCGCGCTGTGGTCGAGGCCGGCGCCGACCAGGAACATGTAGAGGGTCAGCCCGATGGTGCTCAGCACGTACAGGACCGGCACGACCTCGGGCGGGAAGAGGGCCGCCTGCGCCTCGGGGAACAACCAGCCGAACAGTGTCGGCCCGAGCAGCACGCCGGCGACCATCTCGCCGAGCACACGCGGCTGCATCACCATCTGGGCGAGCCGGCCGCAGACGGCCGCCGCGATCAGGATGACGACCAGGGCGGGCAGGACCTTCAGGACGAGTGCGAGGTTCGGATCTGGAGCAGTGATGTGGACGAGCAACGGCATGTCGGCTCTCCGCTCAGTGGTCGAAGTGGCGCTCGCACAGGCGCTGCCTGCGTGCGTCCCACACCATGTAGGTGCCGAGGACGAGCTGCACGAGGCTGCGCCAGACGTCCTCCCAGCGGTCGCGGACGCGCATGTAGGCGAGCGCGGCGCGCGGGCGGCGGGAGGAGCGCAGCGGGGTGACCAGGCACGGCCCCCTGTTGGGCATGGAACGGGTGTGGGCGGCGGTGGAGTCCAGGGTGTACCTGTGCAGGATCTCCCTGACCGCCACCCGCATGGCGATCGGCGCCAGCCGCCAGGCGGGGCAGGGGCGGTTGGCGGCGATGCCGAACGGGATGTGGTTCAGCTCTCTGGCCGGCCGGGTGAAGCGGTCCGGGTCGAAACGGTCCGGGTCGGTGAAGCCGGCGCGGTGGAAGTCGGGGTAGTTGAAGCAGAGCACGGATCCGGCCGGGATCGTGGTGTCCCCGTCCAGGGCGATGTCGCCGGTGGTGACGCGGTGGGCGATGCCGAACAGCGGATAGAGCCGGAACGTCTCGTCGATGACGCGGTCGAGGTGGCGGTCGTCGCCCTCGCGCGCCCGCCGCTGCTCGTCCGGATGCCGGGCGAGCACCATCAGCACGTGCGCCATGGCCTCCGACAGCTGGACGACGGCGGTGTTGAAGAAGGCGCCCTGCAGGTAGTACGCCTGCTCCTCGGGTGACAGGCCGGACGGCAGCGGGACGCGCACCCGGTTCAGCCGGCCGAGCAGATAGCGGGTCAGGCGGTGGCGCCGCTCCATGTGCCGCAGGCCCGTGCACTTCAGCGCGGTGACGACGTCGTCGGCGTTGCCGACGATGAGGTCGCGGGCCTGCCGCGGGCACGGCTCGGCGAAGACGAGCTCGTACGAGAACTCCGCCCACAACGGCATCATCAGGTCGCGCAGGCGTACCAGCCCCCGCACGTCGCCGAGCGTGCGGGCCACGCAGCGGCGGGTCAGCTCCTCGGCCTCGGCGCGCGGCAGGGCGAGCAGGCCGCGGGTGGTCCGCGCGACGGTGTCGTAGCGTTCGCCCGCCTCCAGATGTTCCTGGTGCATCTCGGGGCCGGGCGACAACCAGTACCAGAACAGGTCCGACAGCGCCGCGCCTTCGCTGCGCCCGGAGGCGGCGGGATGCGCGTAGACCTCCTTGAACCGGTCGACGCCGACCAGGTCGCCGGGGATCTGGATGCCCTCGTCGCCGTTGATGCGGGCGAAGAGCCGTACGCGCAGCGCCACGACCTTCGCGGGCAGCCACCAGGGCAGGCTGAGCACGAACACGATCGCCAGCACGACGGTGATCAGCATGGCCGGCGCACCAGGGCCGGGCCGAGCTCGTCGACGGAGGCGCAGCCGCACAGCGCGAGCGCGTTCTCGACCTCGGCGCGCAGCAGGGCGAGCACGCGGGCCACGCCGCGCTCGCCCCCGGCGGCCAGGCCCCAGAGCACCGGGCGGCCCACCGCGACGGCGGCGGCGCCGAGCGCGAGCGCCTTCAGCACGTCCGTGCCGCGCCTGACACCGCCGTCCAGCAGCACGGGCAGCGCGTCGCCGACCTCGGCCACGATGTCCGGCAGCAGGTCGATCGTGGCGGGCACGGTGTCGAGCTGCCGTCCCCCGTGGTTCGACACCATGATCGCCGCGGCGCCGTGTCCGGCGGCGAGCCGGGCGTCGGCGGGATGCGTGACGCCCTTCAGCACGATCGGCAGCGAGGTCATCTCCCTGAGCGTGCCGAGGTGCTCCCACGACAACTCCGGCCACATGACGATCGGCCGCACCCGGTCGCCGTCGCGCAGGTTCTCGCAGCGCAGCCCCCCGGGCAGGTCGTGGAAGCCGTGACGCAGCTCCCGATCGCGCAACCCGAGCGCGGGCGAGTCCACGGTGACGACCAGCGCCTTGCACCCGGCCGCCTCCGCGCGGCGCACCAGCGTCTCGGTGAAGGCCAGGTCCGGCTGGACGTAGAGCTGGAACCAGAGCTCCGCCCCTGGCGCCGCCGCCGCGACGTCCTCGACGGCGACGGTGGACGCCATGCTGACGATCATGATGGTCTCGGCGGCGGCCGCCGCCCGCGCGGTCGCCCGTTCGCCCTCGGGGTCGGCGAGCAGGTGGAAGGCGGTCGGCGCCACCAGCACCGGCACGGCCGCCCGGCTGTCCAGCAGCCTCACGCCCGTCTCCAGCTTGCCCGCGCCGCGCAGCACCCGGGGCAGCAGGGCCAGCCGCCCGAACGCCGCCTCGTTGGCCCGCACGGTCACCTCGTCACCCGCGCCGCCGGCGAAATAGTCGTAGTGGGCGGGGTCGAGGCGTTCACGGGCCACGGCCTCGACCTCGCGCAGGGACCAGCGCTCCATCAGACGGCGACGGAGGAGGCGGTCCGGCGGTCGAAGAAGGCCCGCAGCGGCTCGACGTGGACCTCCGGCGAGTCCCACTCGTTCTCCAGGTTCTCCGTGATGTGGTGGGCGACGGGCGGTTCGCCCGGAACGTGGTGCCGTACGACGGGATGCAGGTAGTGGCCCTCGTGGGCGCGGGCCGCGTCGCTCTGGGCGATGCGGCCCACCTCGATGTCGAAGGGGTCGACACGGTCATGGCCGGGGCCGTACTCCAGGGTGACCGTGAAGTGGCCGCGGTCGCCGATCGGTGGTTCCTGCAGGTCGTACGGCACCTCCTCCATGTAGGAGGCCCCGTCGCCGTCCACCACGATGACGTCGGCCAGCGTCGCGAACTGCTGCCACAACGCCGACGTGCGGTTGACGCGCTCGATCACCGCCGCCGCCAGCGCCGCGGGGGTGGCGGGCAGCTTCCTGGCGGGCCACGGCACGGCGTGGTGACGCGACTCCAGGATGCGGTGCAGCGCGCGCACGCCGTACCGGAAGCCGTGGATGAAGCCGCTGGTGCCCCGCTTGAAGTCGCGCGACTGGGTCAGCGTGCCCGCCACGTAGAGGCCCGGCACGTTGACCGCCTCGTACGCGGGCGTCAGCGCCGGGAACCTGCCGCCGACCGTCAGCTCGGGGCGGCACTCGGCGTCGAAGATGGAGGCGTCGAAGCGGAACCCGGTGCAGACGATCACCCGGTCGTACGGGATGTCCTTGGTCACCTCGTTGACCCGGGCGAACGACACGGTCACCAGGTAGGTGCCGTCGGGCTGCCGCTCGATCCGCTTCACGTCGCCGTCGAGCAGGGCGTTCTGCGATTTGAGCTGGTAGGAGTCGAGGAAGTTGTTGTTGACCGCGCGCAGGTGGCCGACGAAGTGGGTGCGCCAGGCCATCCGTACGGAGCGCGGCCCGGAGACATGGATCACCGCGGCCGTCTCCATCAGGTTGTCGGCCGTCTCGAACGCCGAGTTGCCCTTGCCGATGATGAGCACGCGCTGGTTCAGGTAGCCGGACGGGTCGGTGGGCGCCGTGCCGTACGTCTCGGCCGTCTCGATGCCCGGGATGGGCGGGACGTTGGGGAGGGACACGCCGGTCGCGACGATCACCCGCCTGGCCTCGTACGTGCGGCCCGACGCGTCGCTCACCTGGAAGCGGCCTGCCTCGCGGGTGACGCCGACCACCCGGGAGTCGTAGGAGATCCGCAGCTCGAACGCCCGTGCGTAGTCCTCGAGATAGCGGACCAGGTCGTCGGCGTGCGGGAAATAGCGGTCGCTGTAGCGGGTGAACAGCAGATCGGGGTCGTCCGACAGCAGCGAGTTCCAGTCCTGCCGCAGGTTGAGCTCCGGGTCGTCCGTTCCTGTGTGCTTCTTGTTGATCGAGATGAGCGTGCGATGACGCGGGAAGGTGCGGAAGAAGTGGCCGGCCGCCGGTCCCGCCTCCAGGATCAGGTAGCTCCGCCCGGCCCGGTGCAGGAAGTGCCCCAGTTGCAGGCCCGCCGGCCCCGCGCCGATCACCAGGTAGTCCAGGGTGTTGTCCGGCACTGACGCCTCCGTCACGACGAAGTGGTTGAGAGGACAGTGTGGGCGGGTGATTCTCAGAGAAAGCTCAGAGAGGCCCCGGCCCGGGAGGGGAACCGGCCCGGGGCGCCCTGGCGGCGTGCTGCTAGGGTGCGGCGGATGAGCGGACGTGGAGTTCTTGTCACCGGCGCGTCGCGAGGCATCGGACGCGCGATCGCGGCGGCCTTCGCCGCCCAGGGAGATCGGGTCGCGATCCACCACCGCGACTCCGCGAAGCAGGCCGAGAGCCTGCTCGGCGGGCTGCCGGGCGAGGGGCACACGATCGTCCAGGCCGACCTGGCCGACCCCGGCGGCGTGCGGCGCATGGCCGACGAGGCGGCGCGGGCGCTCGGCGGCATCGACGTCCTGGTCAACAACGCGGGGCTCTTCCTCCACCACCCCATCACCGAGATGACCTACGAGCAGTGGCAGGAGGCCTGGCGGCGCACGCTCGACGTCAACCTGACGGGCGCGGCCAACCTCACCTGGTGCGCGGTCCGGCACATGCCCGCGGGCGGCAGGATCGTCAACGTCTCCTCGCGCGGCGCCTTCCGCGGCGAGCCCGACAGCCCCGCCTACGGCGCGAGCAAGGCGGGGCTGAACGCCCTCGGCCAGTCCCTGGCCGTCGCGCTCGCCCCGCGCGGCATCGCGGTGGCCACGGTGGCGCCCGGGTTCGTGGAGACCGACATGACGAACGAGCACCTCAAGGCGCCGCGCGGCGACGCGATCAGGTCGCAGAGCCCGTTCGGGCGGGTGGCGCGGACGGAGGAGATCGCGGCGGCCGTGGTGTACCTCGCCTCGCCGTCCGCCGAGTGGGCCAGCGGTGCGGTGCTCGACCTGAACGGCGCCTCATATCTCCGCTGACAAGCCACCCCAATCCCCATGATCTCCGCCGATCGGGCGGTTATTGTGAGTTTCTCAGGACACTTCGGAACTCACTTCCAGGGAGACGGTGTGGCCAAGGGGTTCCTGTACGCGCTGGCATCCGCCGGGTGCGCGACGCTCGTAGTGGTCGGCTTCGTTCTCTACGTCACTTTCGGACCAGGTCTCCTGTTCCATGCCCTGCTGCTGGCCCCCATCGTCCTGTGCGGGCTGGTCGTCGCGCACGACGTGCTGACCCACCGGGCCGTCGGCGCCAAAGAGCGGCTGCGGCTGGCCCGTGAGCGTGACCGCGTCCGGCGTACCGTCGACCTCGTCACCGACCCCGCGCTCACCGACGTCGAGCGCCTGGCGGTGATCGACTGCTTCATCCCCGGGCTGGGACGCGGCCCGGCGCGCTCGCCGTACCGTGACCGGTTCGTGGTGGTGGACGAGCTGTCCCCGTCGTCACGCGCCCTCCTCGAACGGGCCAGAACGGCTGTCATGGCCGTCTACACCTCCCAGGTCATGCGGCGGCGGCTGCTGGACGACCTGGCCAACGGGACCCTGCTGCCGCGGCAGCTCTGGGAGATCGCCATGCTCCTGCGGGTGCAGACCCACCTGCAGGAGGAGCAGGACAAGGCCCGCGAGGGACGCCTCACCCCCGAGCTGCTGACCGTGCTCGAACCCCAGCAGGAGGCCCTGCGCCGCTCCGTCGCGTCGGTGACGGCCAGGGTGGAGTCGCTGGAGCGCTACGCCGAGCGTGTCCAGGAGGCCGACGCCGCCCTGCGGGCCATGGACGCGCTGGGCAACAACCACAAGTACCAGGCGCTGCTGGCCCACACCGACGACGCCGAAGGGCTGCGCGAGCTGGAAATCCAGGGCGACACGCTGCAGGAGACCCTGGCGAGGAGCGTCCGCGACGCCATCGAGGCGGGCCACACCCTCCAGCCGGGCCCGCCCGCCTGACGCCGCCTGTGTGCGGTCAGGCGAGCCGGCGTTCCAGCAGGAGCGCTCCGCGCCCCGCCAGCAGCGAGCCGCACCATTCGCGCAGGTCCGCCGGCTTCGGCCCGCGTACCTCGCCTTCGCTCCCGCCCAGCAGGTCGGCCCAGTCGAGCAGGGATTCGGCGAGCATGAGCGGCACCCCGCACCGCTCGTGCACCTCGGCCGCCGCCTCGAAATGCTCGGCGGCCCGCCGCGGATCGCCCATGGCGACGCGCAGGTGCGCCAGGTAGTGGTGGCCGCAGTGGTGCGCCACCGTGCCGTGCCCGAACGTCTCCCCGTCGGCGGCCAGCGCGTCGTACAGCTGCCCGGCCAGCTCGGCCCGCCCCAGCCGGCACGCGGCCACGGCCAGGTTGTCGAGCGCGGGCCGGTAGGCCATGGTGCGCGGCGGCTCGGCGCCCTGGTCGGCGAGGATGCGGTCGAGCAGCGCGGCGGCCTGCTCGTCGCCCAGCTCGCACAGGAACCGCAGCACCGCGTGCACCGGGTCGACGCGCGGCGCCTGCGCGGCCCGCCGCAGCCGCTCGCCCAGCTCCCACAGCCGCCCCTGCAGCCGCCGGATCTCGCCGATCTGCTCGGCGTAGATGGCCACGGCCTCCAGGCGGCGGCCGATCTCCGAGCCGAGCCGCATGGCGGACTCCGCCTCGGCCTCGGCCTGCGCCAGGTCGCCCTGCATGAGGGTCAGCCCGGCTCTGGAGTAGCCGATGACCCAGTTGAGCTGCGGTTGCGCCAGCCGCCGGGCCAGCACGTCGGCCTGGTCGAGCAGGTTCGCCGCCCTGGCCGCGTCGCCGCTGTCGAGCACGGGGGGCGTGCGCTGTACGTACGCGTGGAACAGCGCGAGGTCGTCGCCCGTCCTGCGCGCCGCCTCCAGCATCTCGTCGCCGTCGCGGTGGCGCTGGTGCAGCGGGTCGGCGGGGATGATGGTCAGGCTGCGCAACCCCAGCACGCCGGCGAGCGTACGCGGGTCGCCGGACTTGCGGGCCAGCGCCACCGCCTCGTCGCTCAGCGCGAAGCGCCGCTCGCCGTCGGGCGCCCAGATAAGCTCCGAGGCGAGCTGGGCGGCCAGCAGCGCCCTGGTGCTGATGTCGGTGGAGTCGACCAGCCGGCGTGCCTCGGTCAGCAGGGCGATGCGCTGGGTGTCGGGCGCCGCCGAGATGGTGGAGAAGCCGCGGTCGCCGCCGAGCGCCGCCATGACGATCAGGTCGTCGCGGCCGCACTCCCTGGCCAGGTCGGCCGCGCGTACGAGGGTCTGCCTGGCCTCCGGGTCGCCCGCCAGCCACATCGCCCTGCCGCACTCCATGAGCAGCTCCGCGCGCCGCTCCCGCGTGGCGCCGGGGAAGTCGCCGAGCAGGTCGAGCGCCCGCTGGTACCAGGTGACGGCCTCGCGGTGGGCCAGCCCGGTCAGCGCGTGCTGCGCCGCGCGCACCGCGGCCTCGGCCGCCGCGCTCACCCGGGCGGGGTCGCGGCCGTGCGCGGCGGCGGCCAGCAGGTGGGCGGCCACGACGTACGGCCGGGACTCCATGGCGTCCGGGTCCGTACGTGACAGCGCGTCGGCCACCCGGCCGTGCAGCAACCCGGCGCGCGGCGCCGACAGGTTGCCGTAGAGGGCGTTCCTCGTCAGCTCGTGCGAGAAGTGGCAGGAGCCGTCGTCGGACACGCTGACCAGGCCCGCGCCCATCGCCTCCTCGACGGCGGCCACGAACCGCGCCTCGTCGATGCCGAGCCCGGCCCGCAGCTCGGCCGGCTCCATGCGTTCGCCGACGGCCAGCAGGTTGACCAGGTCACGCGCGTCGGGAGGGAGCTGCGCCAGGCGCGCCACCACCATTCTGGAGACCGAGTCGGGCACGGCCAGGGCGTCGAGGTCCTTGCCCGCGGCCAGCTCCCTCACCACCTCGCTGACCAGGAACGCGTTGCCGCCCGTGATGCGGTGCAGCTGCTCGGCGTCGCCGCGCGTGCGCAGCTGCGCCAGCGCGTGGCCGACCTCGTCGAGGCCGAAGGCCGGAACCGGGATGACCTGGCTCTCCGCCGTCACCCTGTGCAGCTCCGGCATGGCCGACTCGACCGGCAGTGGCCGCGACATGGCCAGCACGAGCAGGGGCAGGGAGTCGGCGTCCCACATGAGGGCGTTGAGCATCTGCAGCGACTCCAGCGTCGCCCACTGCAGGTCGTCGATCACCAGCAGCACCGGCCGCACGGCGGCCAGGCGCTCGATCAGCGTACGGGCCGCGGCCATCAGGTGATAGCGCTCCGAGACGGGCTCGGTGGCGGGCGGCACCTCCAGCGACAGCGGCGGCGCGGCCAGCGACGGCGCGAGCCGGACGAGCTGGCCGCACTGCTGGTCGACCCCGGCCCGCAGCAGCAGCGCGGGTGAGGTGCGGGCCAGCCGTTCGACCGCGCCGGCGATCGGTTCGTACGCCTGCCGCGCCGGATCCGTGCACCGCCCCGCCAGCACGGTGAACTGCCGTTTGAGCGCCCGCCTGGCGACCTCGGAGGCCAGCCGCGTCTTGCCGACCCCCGGCTCGCCCTGCAATATCACCAGCGAGCTGCCGAACTCCGCCGCCGCCAGCTCGCTCTCCAGCGCCCGCAGCTCCTCGTCCCTGCCGACGAACGGCAGCACGTGGCCCTCGTCCAGCCACGGCGCCAGCCCGCCGCCCTGGTGGAGCTCGGCGCTCTGCCAGTGCAGCTCGTACGTGTGCAGCGGCTCGCGCAGCCCCTTGCCGGGCAGCCGGCCGAGGTCCTTGAACTCGTGCCGGCCCCGCCCCTGCGCCAGCCGGCGCACCAGGTCGGTGCAGAGCACCTGACCGCCCTCGGCCACCGCGACCAGGCGGGCCGCCTCCACCGTGGGCAGCCCGCTGACGTCGTCGCGTCCCCAGCACACGTCGCCGGCGGCGAGCGCGGCCCGGATGGAGATCTTGTCGGGGGCGCGCTCGTTCTCGTCGGCGACGGCCTGCTCCACCGCGATGATCGCGTCGAGCCCGGCCGTGGCCGAGTCGAACACCGCCATCAGCCCGTCGCCCAGGCTCTTGGTGAACGTCGCGCCGCCCGCGGTCACGACGGACTGCAGCAGCTGGTAGAGCCGGCGGAAGACGACGTTGGCCCGCTCCTCGCCCAGCCTGACGCGCAGGGCGGTGGAGCTCACCACGTCGGTGAACAGGATGGTCGCGGTGGTGAGCGCGCCGGGCGCGTGCGGGGGAGTCACGCGCGCGGCCCTGCCGGCGTGCGCTTCCTGAGGGCCCGCGCGGGCGCGCGCAGCCTGCCGCGCACGTCACGGCGGAGCGCGCGGGTGGCCACCGCGGGGCGTGACTGCCTGATCCGCCAGGCGCGGGCCAGCTCCCCGGGGATCTGGAACGCCGCGGGCCCGTCGGAGTGGCGGTCGATCAGGGCGATGACGATGTGCCGTCCCGCCTTGCGCGTCAGCCACCGGGCCACGCCGTCGACCGGCCCGGCCAGCCAGGAGTGCCGGTGCGCCGAACGCGCCGCCGCGAACAGGGCGGCGAACCACCATGCGGGCTTGGGCACCTGCAGCAGCTCGGGCACCTGGTCGGCGCGGTGGGCGGCGTCGCGGAAGACCCAGTGCACCAGGCTGCGCGGCAGCTTGCGCCAGCCCAGGGGCATGAACTCCTCCATCTCCGCCAGCAGCGTGGCCATCAGCCTGCGGCCCTCGTCGCTGGACTCGTAGAGGCGGCCGAGCCGCTCGCTGACCGGCTCGACGTCGGCCAGCGTGAGCGGCGCGTCACGGCAGGCCTCGACGCCCATGAGGTGGCCGACGACGCTCCACGTGTACAGGTGGGCGGCGCGTTCGTCCTCGGTCAGCACGACGCCCATGCGCTCCAGCGCCTCCCACGTGACCACGGAGAAGTCGAAGATGGTGGCCAGCAGCAGCTCCTGGTTGACCGGGGGCCCGTAGCGCGCGGTGTCCCAGCGATCGGCGTAGCGCTCGTTGACCACCGCCCGCACGAACGAGTGCAGGATGCGCAGCCCGATCGCCGTGGTGTGCCCGGGGCCGCCAGGCCGCAGGCCGGCGGTGGCCCGGAGGCCCATCACGTCGATCAGCATCTGCCCGGTCTCCGCCACCCGCCGGGTCAGGCCGTGCGTGGCGAGCCTGGAGACGCCGGCCAGCACCTTGGCGCTGGACACCTCGACGTACGCCATCGGCAGGCACTTGCAGAACAGCGCGGCCGACTGGTAGAGCCCGTAGTCGGCGAACACGGCCTGCCCCTTGGCCAGCTGTGCGGCGTCGTCACCCCAGTCGGGCGGCTCCATGGCGAAGTCGATGGCGTCGAAGATCTCGGAGGCGGGCGGCTCGCCCGAGGTGGCCCTCGCCGCGCGCTTGGCCTCCCCCAGCTCGGCGACCACGGCCTTGAGCAGTTCCAGCGGGCCGCCCCCTTCCGGCCGGGCCGCGAGATAGTCGGCGACGACCTTGTCGATGTCGGGGTCCGCCTGCTGCCTCAGCTGCCGGAACCGTTCCTCCGGCCAGCGCTCGTCCTGTTCGGTCATGTGCCGCGTACTCCAGATTCGGTCAGAGGCCGCCCCGTTTGCGTAGAGCGGCGACATCCAGCAGCGTGATGGTCCGGCCTTGGACGGCGATGAGGTTGCGCGACACGAGCGACTGCAGCGCCCGGTTGACCGCCGGTCGCGACGCGCCGATCAGCGCGGCCAGGTCGGACTGGGTCAGGCCGGGCATCTCCACCACGCCGTCGGCCTGTCCGTGTTTGTCGGCCAGTTGCAGCAGCAGCTTCGCCAGCCGCCCGCCGAGATCGAGGAAGGCCAGGTCGGCCGCCTGGTCGGTGAGCCTGCGCACCATGTGGCCGAGCATGCGCAGGAACTCGTCGGCCAGCCCCGGATGTTCCCGCATCAGCTCCAGCAGCCGCGCCCTGGGCAGCGCGAACACCCACGCCGGCCGCGCGGTCACGATCGACGCCGAGCGCGGCGAGCCGTCCAGCAGGGCCATCTCGCCGAAGGTGTCGCCCCTGCCCAGCATGTTGAGCACGATCTCGTCGCCGTGCTCGGTCGTGAACACCACCTTCACCAGGCCGTCCAGCAGGACGTACAGGGACTCTCCCGGGTCTCCCTGGTGGAAGATGATCTGCCCCGAGCGGTATCTCCGCGCCGGCCCGGCCCGCGCCGTGCTCCGGATGCCGCTCTCCCCGAGCACGCGGAACAAGGGGATCTCCGCCAGCACGGCGGCGATCGCCTCGACGTCGTGAGGGAGCTGCCCTTTCATGCAAGAACTTTAGGCCGCATTCGGCGCTTGGACAGGGAGCCGCCGCCGTTCCCAGGAATGTGACGAGGAACACAGCCGTACTGTGCCGTCCGGAACAGACCGGACAGATCGCTCGGCGCACGGTGGACCTGCCGGACGGGAGTGGCCCCCCGAGTACCCGGGCCGGCAGGGAGTAGACGAACATGCACGTGGAGACCATCGAGCGTCCCTGCACGGCGTCGCTGGTGTCGGCCGCGCAGGACGGCGACGCGGCGGCGTGGGAACGGCTGATGGAGGAGTTCAGCCCCATGCTGAAGGCCCGCATCCGCAGGTTCAGGCTGAGCCACGAGGACGCCCAGGACGTGCTCCAGACCACCTGGCTGCTGGCCTGGCAGAACCTGAAGAGCGTGACCGACGGCCAGCGGATGGCCGGCTGGCTGGCGACCATCGCCTTCCGCGAGTGTCTCAAGCTCACCAGGCGGACCAAGGAGATCTGCACGCCCGACCTCGACTCGCTGGGCAGCACGGACGACGTCGACAGGGAACTGGCCAGGATCTGGCTGGCGGGCACGCTGGAAGAGCTGGTCGAGGAGCTGCCCGCCGCGCAGCGGGTCCTGTTCAGAGCGCTCACGGAAACCTCCGAGCCGCACTACGTGGACGTGGCACGCAGGCTGGGCAGGCCGGTCGGGAGCATCGGGCCCACCCGAGCCCGCTGTTTCGCGAAGTTGCGCGGGCTGCTCCAGGCCAGGGAGATCACCCGCGACTTCCTTGACTGACTCACTTCGCGTCCGGGCCGAGCGGGATCGCCTCCAGGAACGGCTCGAAGTCGAAGTGCTGCATCTCGTACGCGTCGGGATCGCTCTCCGACGGGTAGCGGTAGACCCTGCGCGGCCGGCCGAGCCCGGGATTGCCGGCGAACATGCCGCTGATCGCCTGGGGGACCAGCCCGCGCTTCATCTCCTCCGCCAGCCCCTCGGCGATCTCCTTGGCGAACGGGGCGTCGTAGAGCGCCGGGACGGTCTGGTAGACGCGGAAATAGCTGACGATGAAGCGCATGCGGTCGCGGTAGGACACCCAGTCGGTGACGCCCGCCATGGACGCCTCCTGGTCCTCGGTGATGAACTCCTCGGCCAGCTTGCGTACCTTCTCGTTCCGGATCGGCGCCCACACCTCGGCCAGGTCGACGCCGGCGGGCGCGGTGAGCGGCCGGCCGACCCTGACGTCGCTGAGCGGCGTGCGCACCGCGAACATGTGGCGGGTGTAGAGGGACGACCATGCCGACTCCAGCAGGCGCGTCAGCCACGGCTGGTCCTCGTGCCGCGCGCTGTAGAGCCGGAACCTGGGGAAGGGCCGCCGGGTCACCAGCGAGCGCAGCGAGCGCCACGACACCCGCGTCAGCCACCTGACCGGCCGGTAGAGCACCAGCTCCAGGGCCTTCTGCGCGCGGGCCTGCTCGTAGGCGGACAGCGCGATGTTGGCGCCCAGCATCAGCTCGGCCCTGGCCGCCGGGTCGTCCTCGTGGCGGGCCTCGACGAGCAGCTGCGCGGCGTCCCTCAGGTAGCGTTCGTCGGCCTCGGCGAGCAGATCGGTCAGGAACCGTGGTGGCGTCGGCGTCAGGCCGGACCCGGGGCTCACCCTGAGATAGCGGTCGGGGGTGTCGTTCCACAGGTTGACCGCGAGGCTGGCCGTCTCCAGGAAGATGGCCCGGTTGGCCAGCGCCAGCCCGAGCTGGTAGCTGGGGCCGAGCAGGGTGAGCAGCGCGGCCCTGAACAGCCGCTTGAACCGCTGCGGCACACCCAGCTTGCGGCCGACGTCCTCGATGAAGGGGGAGCCGGGGCCGAGATCGAGGCTCTCCCCGACCGCCTTGGACGTCCAGGTGGCGTAGCAGTACCAGTTGGTGGCGTCCTTGCCGAGGTGCGCGGCCAGGTCGCCGGCGACCCGGTGGTAGCTGTAGGCGATGACCATCGCTTCGAGCGCCGGGCTCCGGTCCTTGTAGGCCGCGATGCGCAGCACGTCGTCCGCGGTCATCGGAGTGTCGGACATGGGGTCTCCCGTGTTGCTGGTCCCCTCGCCGCGAGGAGCGTGCTCCGGCGGCGTCGGATAAGGTCGGCGGCCGGCTCTGCCCCGTGGCCGCCAGCCAGGAGCGTAGAAGCCGCCACTTGCGACGGGCTTGCAGACGAATCGTCGGTCCACCGCCCGGGCGGGCGTGCTCTAGTCCAGCACCACGATCTTGCTGAGGACGACGAATCCGCCGAGCGCCCCCGCGGTGCCGGCGGCGGTCGCCGTGGTGAGGTTGACCACGAGGTCATAGGTGCCGGGGCCGAGCCGGCCGCGCATCGGGACGGAAGCGGTGTACCGGCCCGACCCGGGGGTGAAGGTCAACTCCATGGGAGGGGACGGATGCCGTGACCCGCCGTCCCCCGGCCCGTCGGCGATGATCTCCAGCTTCCAGCGTCCCGCCAGCCAGTCGACCAGCTCACCGGTGACCTCCCAGCTCACGTCCACGGTCCAGCCCTCGCTGCGCCCCACGACCTTCGTCGGTTGCGCACCCGGATCGACAACCTGACCGTGCAGAGCGCCGGTCAGCTGCTCGGCCGGCACTTTCATCACGTGGAACTCCCCGGTCGCCATGTCGCTCTCCTCTTCTCGGGGCGGCGCCCCGTGCGAAGGTGCAGAGTGATGGCAGTGCTGGGGAAATACGCACCCTTCTGGTGATGAATGACGGACTTTCGTCCGCCCGCTCAGCGCAGGCGGACCGCGTCGGGGCCCAGCTCGGCGACGTCGCCGACGCCCAGCAGCTGCAGAGTGCGTACGAGCTCGGCGCGCAGCAGGTCGAGCACCCTGCGCACGCCCGGTTCGCCGCCCGCCATCAGCCCGTAGAGGTAGGCGCGGCCGATGAAGCATGCCCTCGCGCCCAGCCCCACCGCGGCGGCCACGTCCGCGCCCGTGCGCACGCCTCCGTCGAGGAAGACCTCGGTGCGGTCGCCGACGGCGGCCACCACCTCGGGCAGCAGCTCCAGCGGCGTGGGGGCGCGGTCGAGCTGGCGCCCGCCGTGGTTGGACACGACGAGCCCGTCCACCCCCACCGCGGCCAGCTCCTTGGCGTCGTCGACCCGCTGCACGCCCTTGACCAGCAGCTTGCCCTGCCACGCCGACCGGATCCAGCCGAGGTCGCCGACCGTCACCGAAGGGTCGAACATCAGGTTCGTGATGCCGGCCAGGTCGTCGGGAGCGCCGTCCACGGTGGCGAACCTGAGCGGCTCGCTGGTGAGGAAGTCGAACCACCACGCCGGGTGGCGTACCGCCTGCAGCACGCTGCGCCAGCGCAGGGACGGCGGGACGGTCAGGCCGTGGCGCACGTCGCGCAGCCGCGCCCCCGCCACGGGCACGTCCACGGTGACCACGAGCACGTCCATGCCGGCTTCCCGCGCCATGGACAGGACGTCCAGGTTGCGGGCGCGGTCGCGGACGACGTACAGCTGGAACCAGTTCCACCCGCCGGGGGCGGCGGCGGCCACGTCGCCGGCGCTGGTGGTGCCCATGGTGGACAGGGTGTAGGGGACGCCCGCGCGTTCGGCGGCCCGCGCCACCGCCGGCTCACCCTCGCGGTGCATCATGCGCGTGAAGCCGGTGGGGCCGAGCACGACCGGCATCGCGATCCGCCGCCCCAGGATCTCGACCGCGGTCGGAGCCTCGGCGACGTCGCGCAGCACGCGGGGACTGAACTCCACCCGCTCGAACGCCTTCACGGCCCGCGCCATCGACCGCTCGCCCTCGGCCGCGCCGTCGACGTAGTCGAACACCATCCGCGGGGCCCGCCGCCTGGCCAGCAGCCGCAGGTCGGCGACGTCCGCGGCACCCGCGACGCGCTGGGACGGGGACCAGCGGGGCCGTCCGGGCATGACGGCGCGCAGCTCCCGCCAGCGGGGCAGGCGCCGAGGCTGCTTCGGCGTGCTCTCGATGAGCAGGACGTTACCAAACGAACAGGGACGATCCGCGTACGGTGGGATGGTGATCGACGACTGGACAGCGCTCGCGGGCCGCTCGGCCGCGAGCCTCGCCACCGGGGCGGAACTGGTCGCCCGCTGGTCGGAGCCGCACCGCCGCTACCACACCCTCGGCCACCTGGCCGCCGTGCTGGCCGCCGCCGGCCGGCTGGCCGATGAGGCGGACGACCCCGAGGCGGTGCTGCTGGCCGCCTGGTTCCACGACGCCGTCTATGACGGCAGACCGGGCTGGGACGAGGAGCGCAGCGCCTGGCTCGCGCAGTCGAGGCTGCCCAGGTGCGGCGTGCCCGCCGCCCGGGTCGCCGAGGTGGCCAGGCTGGTGCGCCTGACGGCCGCCCACGACACGCTCGCCGCCGGCGACCGCAACGGGGCCGTCCTGTGCGACGCCGACCTCGCCGTGCTCGGCGGCCCGGACTACGCCGGCTACGCCGCGGCCGTGCGCGAGGAGTACGCCCACGTGCCGGGCGACCTGTTCGCCAGAGGGCGCTCGGAGGTGCTGCGCCGGCTGCTGGCGGGGCCGTCCCTCTACCGGACGGCGAGGGCGCGCGCATGGTGGGAGGAGGCGGCCCGCGCCAACCTGGCCGCCGAGCTATCGGCGCTTGCGGCGGCGCAGTCCCGCGGCGACGAGCCGCTGGAGCAGCTCGCGTGAGCTGACCGCCTGCGCGCCCAGCGACACCGCGCGGGCGTGCACGGTCTCCGGCACGTCGTAGTGATCACGGTCGAACGCCCGCTCCGGCACCCCGAGCCGCAGCGCGAAGTCGTGCAGCTCGCTCAGGGAGCTGTCGCTGACCAGGTGCGACCACATGAGGCCGCGCGGCCCCGGCCAGTTGGGCGGGTCGATGAGGACGGTCACGAGCCTCAAGGATAGGAGCGCGACCCGGCCGGGCCGCCAGCAGGCCCCGCCACCGCGAAGTACGGGAAGTCAGCTCCGGACGGGCGGCACCCGGCCCCGCACGGCCAGCTCGCCCAGGTCGGCCAGCACGAACTCGGCGCCGTGCGCGTGCAGCTCGGCCCCGCCGTCGCCGGCGACCGCGATCACCAGCCCGAACCCGCCCTTCCTGCCCGCCTCGATGCCGGGCAGCGCGGACTCGACCACCGCGGCCTTGGCGGCGGGCAGGTCGAGGCGGCGCACGGCCTCCAGGAACAGGGCGGGATCGGGCTTGCCCGGCAGGTTCATCAGGGCCGCGTCGTTGCCGTCCACCAGCAGGTCGAACAGGTGCGTGACGCCCGCCGCGCTCACCAGCCTGCGGCCGTGCAGGCTGGCCGACACGGCCGCCGTACGCGCTCCCCGCCGCCGCAGCTCGTGCAGCAGCGCGACCGTGGAGGGGAAGGCGGCCACGCCGTACTTGTCCACCTGGGCCAGGAAGACCCGGTCCTTGGCCAGGCCGAGCCCGTGCACGGTCGGGGCGCCGGGCTCGTCGTCGGGCGCGCCCTCGGGCACCGTGATGCCGCGCGCGGCCAGGAAGGTGCGGATGCCGTCGAGCCGCGGCCGCCCGTCGACGTGGCGGAGGTAGTCGGCGCGGATGTCGAACGGCGCGGAGCGGCCGCGCAGGAAGGCGTCGAAGACGTGCTTCCAGGCGGCCGCGTGCCCCCTGGCGGTGTCGGTCACCACGCCGTCGGTGTCGAACACGACGGCGCTGATCACCGCCAGGTCGATGACGGGCTCGTACGCGCTGCGCTCGTTCACAGTGCGAACGTAACCGCTCTACCAGGCGACGGGTAGCTCTTTGACGCCGTAGACGATGGCGAGTTCCCTGAACGGCACTTCGCCCGCCACCCGGAGGCCGGGGAAGCGGCGCAGCAGCGCGGGGAAGGCGATGCGCATCTCCATCTGGGCCAGCGGCGCGCCGATGCAGCGGTGGATGCCGTGGCCGAAGGCCATGTGCGAGCCCGCGATGTCGCGGCCGGGGCGGACGACGTCCATGTCGTCGCCCAGGCCGGGGTCGCGGTTGGCGCCGGTGAGCGAGCAGAGGACCATCTCGCCCTTCTTGATGGGCACGCCGTGCAGCTCCATGTCGTCGCGGGCGAAGCGCGGGAAGGCGACCTGCACGACCGTCATGTAGCGCAGCAGTTCCTCGACGACCTCGTTGATGTAGCCGTCGACCTCGCGCACCTTGGCGGCCTGCTCGGGGTTGCGCAGCAGCCAGAGCGTGCCGAGCGCGAGCATGCTCGTGCTGGTGTCGTGGCCGCCGGTCAGCAGGCCGTCGGCCATGCTGGCGAGCGTGCGGTCGTCGAGCTCGTCGCCGTGGTCGCGCAGCAGCTGCCCGAGCAGCCCCTCGCCCGGCTCCTGGCGCTCCCTGGCCACGAGGTCCGTGAGGTACGTCATCGCGTCGTTGATCGCCTGCAGGGACGCCTCGGGGCCGGCCGTGAAGTCGAAGCGGTCCTTGCTGAGCTTGACGAAGTCGGCGCGCTCGTCGTACGGGACGCCGAGCAGCTCGCACACGACGAGGGACGGGATCGGCAGCGCGAACTCCTCGACGAGGTCGACCGGCATGCTCTCGGCGCCCTTGGCCTCGATGCGGTCGAGGGCCTCCTCGACCATGGCCGCGATCCGCGGCTCCAGCCTGCGCAGCCGCCGCACCGTGAACTCGGGCGTCAGGAACTTGCGCAGCCGGGTGTGCTCGGGCGGGTCGCGGAAGCCGAGGCCGCCCGGGTCCTCCTGGTTGGAGCCGAGCCCGATCACGCCGGCGAAGTCGTTGCTGAAACGTTCGTGGTCGCCGAGGACACCGCGCACGTCCTCCCAGCGGGTGACCAGGTAGACGGTCTGGCCGCCGGGGATCTCCATCGGGAAGACGGGGTGCTCGGCGCGGATGCGGCCGAGCTCGCCCACGGGATCGAACCCGTCACGCATGAACTGGACGAGAGGGAACTCGTTGTCTGCCATCGATATCCGTCCTGCTGGGATACATCACACCATGTCGGGATAAACCCCTCCATAGATGGTCCCATCCGGAAAGGCGGCTGTTGCCCTCCGAAAGGAGGAATTTATCTCTCGACCGGCCGGGTGCGCCCCCACCCTACGGTCAGGTCGCGCACGGGCCCGCCGCCTCGGGCGTGCACCTTATGTGACCGCGCGGTCACCCGATTCTGGGCTGGACGGATCGTCCGTACGGCGGTGGGGGAGGGCCGCCGGGGCGTCGCCGGCCGCGTTGCTGCGGATTCCGGAGCCGATCAAGCCCCGGAACTGGGGTGAAAGCTGGGCAAAATGGGGCGGCAGATGCCGTTTGGCGTACAAGATGGCGACATTCTGCGATGATCTCGTCGCGTAGAGCCGGAGTTAGAGCCCCCACGGATAGTGACTGATGCCGACATTCGAGGAAATAACAGCCTTCGTCACAGAGAAGCCGCTTGCCGCCGCTGTCATCGCGCTGCTCAGCCTGGCCGGGCTCGCGCTGGCGTTCCTGGTCATCAGGGTCGTCTGGCGCGCGGTCGCCTGGTTGTTCACCCGATACGTGGCCCCACGTCCCGTCGAGGACGTGCTGACCATCGTGGCCGCGTCCATCGCCACCGGCGTGTCGGCGCAGGGCATGTGGCGCTTCTCCGGCGACGTGCTGGGGCTCGACGGGCCGCTGCGGCTGCTGCTGTTCGCGTTCATCGAGGTCGCGATCATCACCTCGGCCGTACGCGCCCGCCGCAACATGCGCGAGAACTTCAGCGCCGGGATCGACGGCATCGCCGTGTGGGCGCTGACCTGCCTGACCGCCGTCCTGTCCAGCATGGACGCGCGCAGCGTGCCCGAGGCGCTGTTCCGGCTGGCCGCCCCGCTGGTGGCCGCCTGGCTGTGGGAGCGCGGCATGGCCATCGAGCGCCACCGCATCCGCGGCACCGGCCGCATCAACTGGCGGCTGACGCCCGAGCGGCTGCTGGTCAGGATGGGCCTGGCCGAGGTCAGCGACCGTACGGCCAGCGAGGTCGACGCCCACCGCAGGCTGACCCGCGTCGCGCTGGCCGCCAAGCGGGCCAAGGCGCTGCGCGAGGGAGGCGCGTCGGAGAGGAAGGTCCGCGCCGCGCTGAGCAAGCTCGACAAGGCCATGGACCAGGCCGTCGAGCACACCGGGCTGGCCGTGGACGCGAGCCGCCAGGAGGCCCTGCTGGCCCAGATCGCCGCCCTGTACAACACCTCCGCCCTCATCGACGCCGACCCCCGCGTCCCCTGGGAGCCCGAGGCCGACCACCAGCCCGTGCCCGCC
>NZ_SMLD01000096.1:0-37154 GCF_004352805.1 Nonomuraea mesophila | reverse complement strand
CCCCGCGGCGGGGCGGGCTTGCTGGTCGGAAGCGGGTGGTCGGAGGGGGTGACGGCGTGGCCGGGGCTCTCGCGGAAAAGGATCTCCCGGCGTAGCGTGGCTTTATGCGGCAGGCACACGCTGAAGACGCGAGGACCGAGGCCAGACGAGTCGTACGCAACCTGCTGGGCGAGGAGCGCCCGACGGCCCCGGCCCTCATCGACGGCGTACGCCCCGTGCTCGGGGACGAGCGGACGGACCGCACGCTGGAGCTGGCGCTCGGGGCCTCGCTGACGAGACGCTCGGCCGAGCTGGCCGCCATGGCGGCGCTGCTGGTCGGCACCCGTGAGCTGGGCGTGGAGTGGTGGACGAGGCCCAGGGGCGGCAAGCTGCCCCCTCCCGACGAGGTGGCGCGCACGGCCGTCGCGATCGAGCCGTGGACCGACCTGACCGCGCTGGAGATGCTGGCCGCCTGGATCGCCGACGACGCCGCCGACCAGTTGTGGGGCCGGCCCGTCGCCCAGGTCGATCTGAACTCCTGGCAGGCGGAGGACCGTTTCCACCTGCCGCCGGGGGTCAGGCCGGGGCAGCGGCTCGTGGTGCACTTCGACGCCGGCGGCCGGCTCGACGCGGTCGTCACCCGCCGGGCCGACGACGACCTCGGCTCCAACCTGGACTTCCACTCGCTGCGCTACTCCCGGCCCGCCGAGGCGCAGTGGAGCTGGGGAGTGGCCGCCGGGCTCGGGCCGCACCGGCTGCCCGGGGAACACCCCGACCCGTACGCGCGCCAGGTGCCCGCCGGGGCCTCGGAGGTCCTGCGCGCCTGGGCCGTGCGCCACGGCGCCACCCGCGCGCAGCTGGGCGAGCGGTGGGACACCGTGGGGGACGTCGTGGCCGCCATCGAGCGGGTCGACTGGATGTGGCGCAGCGGCGAGTGGTTCGGGTGGTGGCGTGGCGCGTCGGCGCTGGTGGACGACTCCGCCTACCTGCCGTACCGGCTGGAGGAACTCGCCGCCGGCTGACGCGCCCCCGCACCTGGGTCGAAGGAGGGCGGGCGGCAGGAATCAGGGGCCGGGGCGGGCGGTTGCATCCGTCTATGAAGGTCGAGATTTTCTCTGATGTCGTGTGCCCCTGGTGTTAATTCGAGGCGCACCGGCTGATCGAGGCAGCATACGTGGGGCGCCCCCCGGACGTCGTGAGCCGATGAGGTGAGACCCCCGGGCCTCAGAGGCGATACGTCAGACCGCCTCCGGCTGCGGCTCCGTCGTGCCCTCGCCGAGCCGGCCCGAGCGGTGATGCCTGCGGCAGAGCACCTGGTAGCGCACGTGTGCGGCGTCGGTGTCGCCGATCACGACCTGCTCGCCCGTACGCGCCATCGTCCCGCCCACGATCCTGGCGTTCAGCCGGCCCGGCCGCCCGCACCAGCACAACACCTCGACCTGCAGCCGGCACACCTCGTCCGCCAGCTCGAACAGCCGCTGGGCGGCCGGGAACATCACCGAACGGAAGTCGGAGGCCAGCCCGAACGCGTAGACGTCGACGCCGTGCTCGTCCACCAGGTCGGCGAGCTGCTCGATCTGTTCGACCGTGTAGAAGCAGGCCTCGTCGCAGATCAGGTAGTCGATCCTGTCGTGCCCGGTGACCAGCCGTACGAGGTCGAGATCGTCCTCCACCTCGATCGCCTCGAGACCGAGCCCGATCCGGCTGGTGACCTTGGGGCCGCCGGAGCGGTCGTGCTTGGTCAGCACGAGGCCGCGCCGGCCCTGCCGGCCGTGGTTGTGGTTCATCTGGAGGGCGAGTGTGGACTTCCCGCAGTCCATGGGGCCGAAGTAGAACTTCAGCACGGCGTCCCTGGTACCAGACGGCACGGCAGACAAGGCAGACACTTCAGTCACGGGCCGCCAGCTTAGCGGCTTGGCTTGTTCCATGACCTCGTGGGACATTTCTCCCCTGGAGTTACAGGAGGAAGTGTGGTCACCGATAATCCGACGTCCAACCCGCCCTCGACCCCGCCGCCCGGCGGGCCGTCCGGCGGGCCGCCGAACGAGCCGGCCGGCGTGCCGCCCGGCCCTCCGGCGCTCGACGCGATGATGTCGCAGGACGACGTCACGGCCGCCCAGGCGGAGGCCACCCGATGGCGCTACGGCTTCCTGGTCGTGGTCACCGGGATCATCGCGGTCCTGGTCGCCTTCGGTGCCGCCGTGTTCGCCACCCAGGAGTTCGCCGTGCTGTTCGCGGGCGTGGCCGGGGTGATCGGCACCATCATCGGAGCGTATTTTGGGGTGCAGGCCGGTCAGTCCGGCAAGGCCAGGGTGGAGGCAGAGCTCTCCCGCTCCCAGGAGATGGTGGTGAGGCTGGCCGCGTACGTCGGCACAGACAACGCGCCCCGGGTCATCGACGAAGTTCTCGGCCGTCGCCGAAGCTAGAGGAGCCATGCGTAGCGTCCGTATCGGAGTGGACACCGGAGGCACGTTCACCGACGTCGTAGCGGTGGACGAGCAGACCGGTGAGATCCTCACCACCAAGACCCCCTCGACCCCGGCGAACCCGGCGGACGGGTTCGTCACGGGCATCGAGAAGCTGGGTGAGCTCATCCGCGGCCCGGAAGCCCGTGACGAGAGCACGGCCATGGAGTACGTCGGCGCGATCGTCCACGGCACCACGGTGGCGACGAACCAGCTGCTCGAAGGCCGCATCGCCGACCTCGGACTCGTCACGACCGAGGGGTTCGAGTTCATCCTGGAGATCGCCAGGCAGAGCGTCCCGGACGGCTACGGCAACTCCTACTTCTGGGTCAAACCGCCGAGGATCGTCCCCGTGCACCTCGTCAGGACCGTCGGAGGGCGGCTCGACCACCGGGGCGAGGAGGTGTGGCCGTTCTCCGAGGAGCAGGCCGTCGAGGTGGCCCGCTGGTTCAGGGCCAAGGGCATCACCGCGATCGGGGTCTGCTTCCTGCACGCGTACGCCAACACCGAGCACGAGCGGCGCATGCGCGAGGTGTTGTGGCGCGAGCACCCGGAGGCGGTGATCTCGCTGTCGAGTGACGTGCTGCGCGAATACCGCGAGTACGAGCGCTCGGTGACCACCCTCGTGGACGCCGCCGTCAAACCGGCCATGCGCGGCTACATCGCCGGCCTGTCCAACCGGCTCGGCACGTCGTTCTCCGTGATGAAGTCGAACGGCGGCATCCTGTCGGCCCGCGAGGTCGTCAACCAGCCGATCACCACCGTGCTGTCGGGGCCGGCGGCGGGCGCGCTCGGCGCGGCGCTCGTCGCGTCCACGGCGGGCCACCGCTCGGTGATCACGCTGGACGGCGGCGGCACCTCCACCGACGTGGCCGTGGTGATCGAGGGCGAGCCGTCCGTCACCACGGAGGGGTCCGTCGGCGGTTACCCGTGCAAGATCCCGATGATCGACATCGTGACCGTCGGCGCGGGCGGCGGCTCGATCGCGTGGATCTCCCCCGAGGGCACGCTCAAGGTCGGGCCGAGGTCCGCCGGCGCCGACCCGGGCCCGCTCTGCTACGGCAGGGGCGGCACCGAGGTGACGGTCACCGACGCGCACGTGTTCCTCGGGCGCATCCCGCCGCACCTGCTGGGCGGGGAGATCCCGCTGGACGCCGAGGCGGCCCGCGCGGGCATCCAGGCGCTGGCCGGCAAGCTGGGCCTGACCCCCGAGCGTACGGCGACGGGCATCCTGGAGATCAGCGCGTTCAACCAGAGCAATGCGATCCGGCAGCTCACCGTCAAGCGCGGGCTGGACGTGCGGGACTTCCCGCTGGTGACGTTCGGCGGGTCGGGGCCGCTGCTGGCCTGCCGGCTGATCGACATCCTCGGCCTGCCGTCCGTCGTCGTCCCGCGCGACCCCGGCAACGTGTCGGCGTTCGGGCTGCTCACGGTGGACGTCAAGAACGACTACGTCCGTACGTACGTCACCCGCGACCTCGAACTGGGCAAGGCGGTCGAGATCTTCCACGACCTGGAGCATCAGGCGGGCGAGGAACTGGACCGCGAGGGCTTCGACGACCCCGTCTACGTGCGCAGCGCCGACCTGCGTTATTACGGGCAGGCGTACGAAGTGCGGGTGGCCGCCCCCGCCGGCGAGATCGACGAGGCCTGGCAGGCCGAGGTCGTCGACCGTTTCCACACGGCTCACGAGAAGCTGTACGGCTACGCCTACCGCGACGATCCCCGTCACGGCGTCGAATGGGTCAACCTGCGCGTGTCCGGCATCGGCCCCATCAGCCGTCCGGTCATCCCCCGCCTGGACAGGCCGGGCGAAGGCGCCACCTCCGTACGTCGCGTGCACTTCGACGAGACCCGCGACACCCCCATCCACCAGCGCTCGGCGCTCGGCCCCTGCGCCACGGTCACGGGCCCGGCGGTGATCGAGGAGTACGGCTCGACCATCCCCATCCACCCGGGCTTCACGGCGACGGTGGACGACTTCGGCAACGTGGAGATCTCCGCAGCGGACCGAGGAACGGTGAGTGAGCGATGAGCACGACCGACCCCATCCTGGTGGAGATCGTCGAGGGGACACTCGCGTCGGTCGAGAAGGAGGTCGAGACGGCCATCGCGCGTACGGCCCGCTCGCCGATGATCCGCGACGCGCACGACTTCCGCGCCGGCATCCACGACGTACGCATGCGCAAGCTGACCGGCCGCTCCTACAGCGCGCTCGTCCAGCCGGTCGTGCGCGACTTCCCCGTCGAGACGATGAGACCCGGCGACGTCTACTTCCACAACGACGTCTACCTGTCCGAAGGCGGCATCGGCCACCTGCCCGACCTGTGCGTCACCGTCCCGGTGTTCCACGAGGGGGAGGTGGTGGCGTTCGTGCAGGCGTTCGGCCACCACGACGACATCGGCGGGTCCGTCCCCGGGTCCATGCCCTCGCACGCGCGGTCCGTGTACGAAGAGGGCCTGATGGTGCCGCCGATCAAGCTGCGGGACCAGGGCGTGCCCAACGAGGCCGCGCTGCGCATCATGACCCGCAACTCCCGCATGCCCGACTCGCTGGCCGGCGACCTCGACGCCGAGTGCTCGGCCTGCCTGATGGGGGCGCGGCGGCTGGCGGAGCTGTTCGACCGGTACGGCAGGCAGGCCGTCGAGGCGAGCTTCGACGCGATCATCGGCAAGACCACCGAGACGTTCCGCAGGGAACTGCTCGCCAAGATCCCCGAGGGCACGTACGTGTGGGAGGACTACGCCGAGCACGACGGCGTGGACGAGCCGCGCCTGCACGCCCAGCGCATCACCCTCACCGTCGACCATTCCGCCCTCGAACAGGAGGCGGACGACGGCGGCCGGGCGCCGCTGACCATCGACTTCACCGGCACGTCACCGCAGGCCAAGGGGCCGATCAACCACGCGGGCGACTACGCCGACGGCGTGTTTCTGAAGAAGTGGCTGGCCCCGGTGCTGCGCAACCTCGCCGACACGCCGGAGCGCATGGCCGAGCTCGACGTCAACGAGGGTGTCGTCCCCCTCATCAGAATGATCTTCCCGGAGAAGGGCAGCCTGCTCACCCCGGTCTTCCCCGCGCCCACCAACGCCCGCACGTTCGTCATCCTGCGCCTGCTCGGCGTGCTGGCGGGCGTGCTGGCCAAGGCGACGGGCGGGCGCATGCCGGCCGACCAGGAGACCATCCGCTACACCGGCGTCCACGGCGTCGGCGCCGACGGCGAGCCGTACCTGATGCGAGAGGTGCTGGGCGGCGGCTCCGGCGGGCGCTGGTACGCCGACGGCGAGGACACCATCCACGTCGTGCCCGACTCGCGCAACATCCCCGTGGAGTTCGCCGAGGCCCGCTGGCCGTTCCGGGTGGAGCGCCTGGCGCTGGCCTGCGACTCGGGCGGGCCCGGCATGTACAGGGGCGGGCTCGGCTACGACAAGCACATCCGCATGCTCAGGGACGCCTCGTACATGTCGATCGCCGACCGCTCCATCCTGTCCTGCTGGGGCGTCAACGGCGGTCTCGCCGGGCGGCCGTTCCGCGTGGAGATCGCGGGCAAGGAGATGGAGGGGCTGGTCGACGACCATCCGGTGCAGGCGGGGGAGCTGATCAGGATCCGCACCACCGGTGGCGGCGGCTGGGGCTCGCCCTACGACCGCGACCCTCGGGCGGTGGCCGCCGACGTACGCGACGGGAAGGTGTCGATCGCCGGCGCGCTGGGAGACTACGGGGTGGTGCTCGACGGCGACCGCATCGACGAGCAGGGCACCGCCGAGTTGCGGGCCCGGCTACGGCCGCCGGCCGGGCGCTTCTTCGACCGGGGGCCGGGGTATGCGAAACTCGCCGGCCGGCCCTTCGCCGACGTCGACGAGCTCACCAGCCCTCCCGACAACGGCCCGCCCCCTGACGGCCCTGCCGGCGACACCGCCCCGGGCGACGACCCAGGCGACGACGTCCCGCCCGGCGAAGACCCGGGCGCGGAGGGTCCGCGCGGCGAGGGTCCGCCTGGGAAAGGTCTGCACGGCGAGGGTCCGCGTGTCGAGAGCCTGCACGGCGAAGGCCCGCACGGCGAAGGCCCGGCCGGAGAGTCCTGACCGCGAGGTACGGGGACTCAGGCCGGAGGTGTGTCGAAGCTGGCGAAGTAGGTGGCCGACATGTCCTGGTCGCCGTGCCCCTGGGCCTCGGCGCGGCGCAGCCGTTCGCCCGCGGCGGCCACCACGTCGACCCGCACCCCGGCCTCCTCCGCCGCCTGTGTGATCAGCCGGGTGTCCTTCACGGCGTTGGTGACGGCGAAGCTGGCCGTGAAGTCGCCCTCCAGGATGGAGACCGACTTGGCCTGGAAGTAGGGGCTGTCCATCGGGCCGCCGGTGATCACTTCACGGACCAGGCCGGGGTCGACGCCGAGCCCCTGGGCCAGCGCGAGGGCCTCGGCCGCGACGGCGGTGAGCGAGATGCCGTAGCTCACCGTGGCCATCTTGAGCCGCGTGCCCGCGCCACCGGCCCCGTCGTCGTCCACCCAGAGCGTACGCTGCCCGACAGCGTCGAAGACCGGTGTGAGCGCCTGCCTGGCGGACCGCGGGCCGGCCGCGAGCACGACGAGCTTTCCCTGCTCGGCGGGCTGGCGGGTGCCCTGCACGGGAGCGTCGGCGAACGTCAGCCCGTGCTCGGCCGCCAGCGCGGCCAGCCGCTCGGTGGCCGCCACGCCGACCGTGCTCATCTGCGCCCACACCTGCCCGGGGCGCAGCGCGGGGGCGGCGGCCGTCATCGCGGCGTGCACGGCGTCGCCGTCGCTCAGCATCGTGACGATCACGTCGGCCCCGTCGACGGCCTCGGCGGGCGAGCCGGCCACGACCGCCCCATGGGCCGCCAGGGGCTCGGCCTTCTCCCGCGTACGATTCCACACGTGAACCCGCATACCGGACGTGGCGATGTTGCGCGCCATGGGAGCGCCCATGAGCCCGGTCCCCAGGACTGCGACCTTGGTCATGGGATCATCGTACGTTCGGCCGCGGACGCGGCCACGCGCAGGGTGCGGTGTCGACGCCCGCCGGTGCCGGAGAAACCGATCGATCGGAAGAAAGGGAGGGACCCGCGTGCGGATCGTGCTTGCCGGGCTCGCCACGAGTCACCCGTACACCGATGCCCGCACCCTGGCCAGGCATGCCGAGCTGGTGGTGTGGGAGCCCGACGCCGAGCGGCTGCGGCGCTTCACCGATGAGCATCCCTCCGCGAAGGTGGCGGAGAGCCTGGAGGGGGCGCTGGGGCACGACCCGGACGGCGTCGTGCTGACCGTGCCCAACCCGGAGGTGCCCGCGGCGCTGGCCCGGGTGCTGGAGACGGGGGCGGCGTGCTTCGTGAACAAGCCGGCCGCCGCGACCCGGGCCCAGCTCGACGCGCTCGACCGGCTGCCGATCCACGACCGGGTGATGTCGACGTCGGTGTTGCGGTTCGCGCCCGCGTTCGCCGGGGTGCGGGCCGCCCCGGACGACCTGCTCGCGGTGCGGGCCACCGTACGCCACGACGTGGGTCTCTGGGCGACCGGCTACAACCCGTGGCAGGACACACCCGCCGAGGGCGGCGGCACGCTGGTGACCATGGGGGTGCACGGGGTGGAGCTGCTGGTCGCCCTGCTGGGCCCCGACGTGCGCCTGGCGGGGGCCGCGCGGTCCACGCGGCATTACGGTCCGCTCCGTTCTGAGGACACCGGTGTCATGGCCCTGCGGTGGGGCGGCGGCGTGCTCGGCACGGTCGAGGTGCTGGGCGTCTCCGAGACGGAGTCCTACACGCTCACGCTGCACCGGCGCGACTCCACCGAGACCGTCACCATCGAGGGCGGCGACGATCCGATCAGGGGTCTCGGCTACGAGGGCACCATCGACGCGTTCCTGGCGATGGTAGGCGGCGCGCCCGGCCCGGTGCCGTGGGAGCAGACGAGAGCCGTGCTCGACGTGCTCGTCTCCGCGAGGGAGAGCGCGTAGGGAGAGCGCGTCGGGAGACGGGCCCGGCGTTGACAGCGCGAGTCTCGCCCGGTTACGGTCTGGACCGTAAATAGCGGACGGAGGACGTGCGTGCAGACGACGGCGGAACTCGAGGAGCGGCTGGCGCGGCCCGGCGACGGGCTCGTCGACGACCTGGGCAGGCTGCCCGGCGACATCATGATCCTGGGCGCGGGCGGCAAGCTGGGCCCGAGCCTGGTGCGGCTGGCGCTCAACGCCACCCGTGGGGACCGGCGGATCATCGCGGTGTCCCGGTTCGGCGGGCCGGGCCTGGCCGACGCGCTCCGGGAGGACGGCGCGACGGTGGTGCCCGCCGACGTGTCCGACGAACGGGCGCTGCGCGACCTGCCCGACGCGCCCAACGTGGTGTTCCTGGTCGGAGCCAAGTTCGGCACGCAGGGGCGCGCCCACGCCGCCTGGTTCACCAACACCTACCTGCCCGGCCGGGTGGCCGACCGGTTCAGGGACAGCAGGATCGCCGCCCTGTCCACCGGCAACGTCTACCCGCTCGTCCCGGTGGGCGGCGGCAGCACCGAGGACTCCCCGACCGGGCCCGTCGGCGACTACGCGATGAGCTGCCTGGGCAGGGAGCGGGTGCTGACGCACTTCTCCGAGACCTACGGCACGCGCGTGGCGCTGCTACGGCTCAACTACGCCGTCGAACTGCGCTACGGCGTCCTGGTCGACCTGGCGCAGAAGGTCCTCGCGGGCGAGCCCGTCGACCTCACGACCGGCCAGGTGAACGTGGTCTGGCAGGGCTACGCCAACGAGGTGACGCTGCGGTCACTGTCGCTGGCCGGCACGCCGCCGTACGTGCTGAACGTGACAGGACCCGAGCTGATCTCGGTGCGGCAGGCCGCGCTGGCGCTCGGCGAGGCGCTCGGCAAGGAGCCGGTCTTCAGCGGCGAGGAGGCCCCCACGGCGCTGCTGTCGAACGCGGGCCGCTGCCACCGGCTGTTCGGCTACCCGGAGCTGACCCCCGCCGAGCTCATCGAGCACACGGCGCGCTGGGTCGCGGACGGCGGGCCGCTGCTCGGCAAGCCCACCAAGTTCGAGCGCCGCGACGGGCGTTTCTGATCCGCTGTCACATCACCGCACTTACTCACTTGGGGGTCCTCACGTGCTCGGCACGGCTCCGGAGGCGCACGCGTCCGTGCGCGACCTGTTCAGGCGCGGCCTGGTGATCCCGGCGCACCCGCTGGCGCTGACCTCGGACAGGAAGCTGGACGAGCGCCGCCAGCGGGCGCTCACCCGCTACTACGTCGAGGCGGGCGCGGGCGGGCTGGCGGTGGGCGTGCACACCACGCAGTTCGCCATCCACGGCACCGGCCTGCTGGCCCCGGTGCTCGAACTGGCGGCCACGGTGGCGGGCGAGTACGACCACGACGTGGTGCTCGTGGCCGGCGCCACCGGCCCGACCGCGCAGGCGGTGGCGGAGGCCGAGCTGGCCAGGTCGCTCGGCTATCACATGGTGCTGCTCAGCCCGTACCGCGAGCTGGACGAGGACGGCCTGATCGAGCGGGCGCGGGCAGTGAGCGAGGTGCTGCCCGTGATCGGCTTCTACCTGCAGCCCGCGGTCGGCGGCCGGCACCTGTCCAGGGAGTTCTGGACGCGGCTCGCGGCGATCGAGGCCGTGGTCGGCATCAAGGCGGCGCCTTTCGACCGCTACCGGACCCTCGACGTGCTGCACGGCGTGGTGCGCGCGGGCCGGCAGGGCGAGGTGGCCCTCTACACCGGCAACGACGACCACATCCTGACCGACCTGATCACCCCGCACCGGGTGGTCGTGGACGGGCGCGAGGTGGAGATCGAGTTCGTCGGCGGGTTGCTCGGCCAGTGGGCGGTGTGGGTGCGGCGGGCCGTGGAACTGCTGGAGCAGGCCAGGGCGGCGCGTTCGGGCGACGACGCGGCCGTACGCCGGCTGCTCACCCTCGACGGTCACCTGACCGACGCGAACGCCGCCATCTTCGACTCGGCCAACGCCTTCCGCGGCTGCATCCCCGGCATCCACGAGGTGCTGCGCCGGCAGGGCCTGCTGGAGGGCCGCTGGTGCCTGGACCCGGCCGAGGAACTGTCGCCCGGCCAACTGGCCGAGATCGACCGGGTGCTGGCCGCCTATCCGGCGCTGCGCGACGACGACTTCGTCGCCGAGAACCTCTCACGCTGGCTCGCCTGACCGATGCCCGGGGTCGGGATGCTGCAGCGTCAGGCGGTAGAGGGTCAGCGGGCGGCCGCTGGATCCGCTGGTGAGGTTGCCGGTGCGTTCGGCGAGCCCGGCCAGCTCCAGGCGGTGCAGCATGCGCCGGGCCGTACGCTGCTGGACCGCCAGCCGGTCGGCGATCTCGCGCGTCGTCAGGGGTTCGCCCCCCGCGGCGGCCCGCGCCTGGAGGAGCTTCTCCAGCGTCGGCACCGACAGCCCGACCCGGCGGGCGATGACCGACAGGCTCTGCCCGCCGGCGGGCGTGGTGGCCACCGACTCCAGCACGATGTCGGCGTCGGCCCGCAGCGACAGCACCGCGGCCACCGGGCCGATCCTGCGGGCCTTGGCCAGCGCGCGCCGCGCCAGGCTCTCCGCCTCCGCGGCGCTGCGTCCCAGCCCGAACCCGACGCGGACGGCGTCGTTCTGCTCGGCCAGCCGGGCCAGCATGGGCAGCCCGGTGAAGCCGCCCGTGGCGTCGTGCAGCGGGCCGCGGGTCGTGACCAGCAGATGGGTGCCGCCGCGGAAGGCCGCCAGCGTGCCGCCCAGCGCCGTGGCCTCGCGCAGCAGCCCCTCCTCGTTGGCCACCTCGACGAGCCCGAGCGCGATCTGGGCGTCCTCCTGCACCTGCCCTTCGGCGGTCAGCACGAGCTGGCGCAGCGCCACCCGTACGGAGTGCACGGAGGGCACCAGGCGCAGCACGTGCCGCTCGCCGCGCAGCGCCTCGTGCACGGAGCTCAGGCAGGTGATCACGGTGTGCGCGGGGCTCCTGCGATGGAAGGCGATCGCCTTCTGGGAGGTCATGCCCGGCCGGTACGGGTGCATGCGCAGCTCACCGGCCGGCAGGCCGGCCTCGCCGAACGTGGCGTCGACGTCGGCGGCGGGCAACGTGTCGATCGACAGCCTGGTGACGTCCTCGCCCTGGTGCTGGAGGCGTACGAGGGCGTTGAGCAGCGTCGCGCCCGAGTAGTCGACGAACGCGGCGGGACGGGTGAGGGCCTCGGCGTCGCGGCAGAGCATGTAGGGCACGATGCCGGTGAACAGCCAGCCCTCGACGGAGGCGGCGTGGGCCTCGACGATCGCGGGCGCCTGCGACTCGTGGTCGTAGTCGAGGCGCAGGGTGCTCACGCCCGGCTGCTCCTCGCAGACGGCCGCGACGTCGTCGACCAGATCGTGCGGGCCGACGACTCCGATGACGATGCCCACGCACGCCTCCCTCTCGCTTATTACGGTCAGGACCGCAATCATAACTGGTGAGGTGCCCGGTGAAGTTCCCGTCCATGGCAGAAGCAGACGGCCGCACCCTCGGCGACGAGGAGGTGGCCGCCGTCGAGCGGGTGATCCGCTCGGGCATGCTCAACTCCGTCTGGGGGACCGAGGCGCGCGAGCTGGAACGCGAGATCACGCGCATGTACGGCTCCCGCCACGCGATCGCGTGCAGCTCCGGCACCGCGGCCCTCCATCTGTCGGTCGTGGCGGCCGCTCCGGACCCCGGGGACGAGATCATCACGACACCGATCACGGACTTCGGGACCGTGGCCCCCATACTGGCGCAGAACGCCGTTCCTGTCTTCGCCGACGTGGATCCGTCCGACGGGAATCTGGATCCCGGCGCCGTGGCCGCGCTCATCGGCCCGCGGACCAGGGCGATCATGGCGGTGCACCTGTTCGGGGCGCCGGCCAGGATCCACGAGTTGCGCGCGCTGGCCGACGAGCACGGTCTGACGCTGATCGAGGACTGCGCGCAGGCCTGGCTGGCGGAGCTGCCCGGCGGCGGGCTCGCGGGGACGACGGGTCACGTGGCCTGCCTCAGCCTGCAGCAGTGGAAGCACATCACCTGCGGCGACGGCGGCGTGGCGATCACCGGCGACGAGGAACTGGCCAGGCGGATGCGGCTCTTCTCCGACAAGGGCTGGGACCGCGCGGCCGGACGCTCGCACGCCGCCTTCGGGCTCAACTACCGCATGACCGAGCTCCAGGCCGCCGTGGCCCTCGCCCAGCTCGCCAAGCTGCCCGGCGTGCTCGCCGCGCGCCGTCGCACGGCCCTGCAGCTCATGGACGCGCTCAAGGGCCTGCCAGGGGTACGCCTGCCGCGCCCGCAGGGCCACGCGTGGTGGCTCTTCCCGATCGTGTGCCCCGACGGCGACGCGCCCGAACGTGCGGCGCACCTGGCGGATGCCGGCATCCCCGCCCGCGCCGGATATCTCGCCGAGCCGCTGAACAGGGCGCCGGTGTGGGACGCGCCCATCTACGGGACGGCGCGTTACCCGCTCGACGGCTACACCCCCAACGCCTGCCCGCGGGCCGAGCGCATGGTCGACCGTACGTTGCTCGTCATCGACTGGAACGAGAACTACACGCCGGAGCATGTCGAGGCGATCGCCCGGGAGATGGCGAGGTACCGGGACCGGGCGTAGTCACGTTCGCGTCTCAGGCATTGACCGGGCCAAGTCGCGCTCACTAGGTTTCGGTCAGGACCGGTATTAAGCGAAAGGAAGCCGCCGATGAAGAAGGCAGCGGCAGTCGGCCTCGCGGCCGTCCTGAGCCTGGCGGTCGCCGGGTGCGGATCCAGCGGCGGCGGCTCGGACAAGAGCGCCGTGACCCTGTGGATGTATCCCGTCATCGGGGACCAGGCCAAGAGCCAGGCGTTCTGGAGCAAGGTCGAGAAGGACTTCGAGGCGGCCAACCTCGCGATCGACGTCACGATCGACCTGCAGCCCTGGGAGGGGCGTCAGGAGAAGGTCACCACGGCGCTGGTCTCGAAGAAGGGCTTCGACCTGGTCGTGCTCGGCCCCGACCAGATCCCGCAGTACGCCCAGCAGGGCACGATCGAGCCGGTCGACGACATCGTCACCCCGGACAAGGCCTCCTACCTGCCCAACTCGCTCAGCGCCCTCACCATCGACGGCAAGCTCTACGGCGTCCCCATCTACCAGACCATCACCGCGCCGATCTACAACAAGAAGGCGTTCGCCGACGCCGGCGTGGACGAGGTGCCGGAGACGCTCGACGAGCTGAAGGAGGCCGCGCCCAAGCTGGCCGCCAAGAAGGTCGCCATCCTCGACTATCCGGGCAAGCCCGAGGTCACCCTCAACCAGAGCTTCTACCCGATCCTGTGGGCCAACGGCGGCACCGTCTTCGCCGCCGACGGCAAGAGCGTCGTGTTCAACGGGCCCGAGGGCGTGGCGAGCCTGCAGTTGCTGCTCGACCTGAAGGCCGCGGGCGGCCTGCCGCCGAACGCCGCGAGCAAGGGCAACGACATCGAGGGCGGCACGCTGGCCGCCGGCGAGACCGCCATGTACCACGCGGCCACCGCGGGCCAGGTCGACCAGCTCGCCACCGCCATCGGCGCCGAGAACGTCGGCATCGGCGTGCCGCTCGAAGGGACGAAGCGGGTCGCGTTCGGCATCCCCGGAGGCCTCATGCTGGCCAAGCACTCCGAGCACAAGGACGCGGCCAAGAAGTTCGCCGCGTACCTGGCCTCTCCCGAGGTCTCCGCCGCGCTGGCCAAGGAGTCGGGCTTCTTCCCCGCGCGCACCGACGTGACCGTGCCCGATCAGACGGAGGCGTCCAAGGAGTTCGCCAAGTCCCTGCAGTACGCCTTCCCCGGCGACACCCACCCGAAGGCCCGCCAGGTGATGGGCGTGCTCGCCCCGCACATCCAGGCGGCGCTGCTCGGCAAGGAGGACGCGAAGACCGCGCTCGACGCGGCGGCGCAAGAGGCGAACCAGCTGCTCGGCAGCGGCGGCTGAGGGAAGGGACCACCTGGTGCGTCATCGCCTGCGCGATCCGGTCACCGGCCTGCTGTTCGTGCTGCCCGTACTCGTGCTCTTCCTGATCTTCCGGATCTTCCCGTCGCTGGGCGCGGCGGGCATGAGCCTGACGAACTGGAACATCGGCGGCGAGTGGGACATCATCGGCGTGGACAACTACGCCCGGCTGCTCGACGACGTGAACTTCTGGCTGAGCCTGCGGGTCACCCTCGTGTACTCCGCCGTCTACGTGCCGCTCACCATGCTCGTGGCACTCGGCACGGCGCTGCTGCTCAACCAGGTGGTGTTCATGCGCGGCCTGTTCCGCGGCATGCTCTTCCTCCCGTACGTGACCAGCTTCGTGCTCGCGGGCATCATCTGGCGCTGGATCTACGAGTACAACGGCCTGATCAACGGCCTGCTGGCCAAGGCCGACCTCGGTCCGGTCGCGTTCCTGGAGCAGTCGGGGGTGGTCCTGCCCGCGCTGGCCGTCGTGGCGGTGTGGAAGGGGTTCGGCTACTCGATGCTGATCCTGCTGGCGGGGCTGAAGGCCATCCCGTCCTCCTACCTGGAGGCGGCCACGGTCGACGGGGCGGGCGCCTGGCAACGCTTCCGCAGGGTCACGCTGCCGCTGCTCAAGCCGACGATCTTCTTCGTCATGGTGATCGAGACGATCAGCGCCTTCCAGACCTTCGACACGGTGTACGTGATGACCGGCGGCGGCCCGGCCAGGGCGACGTACACCCTCATCTACGGCATCTACGACCACGGCTTCCGGTCGTTCGACTTCGGCTACGCCGCCACCTGGGGCATGGTGCTGTTCGCGGTCGTGCTGGTCGTGTCACTGATCCAGCGCCGTTTCCTGGACCGGGGGAACACATGACGACCACCACGGCGTCCCGTCCGTCCACCGTACGGGCCGAGCCCTCCCGCGCGGCGCGCAGGCGGTGGTGGCGGGGCAGATGGCCGCTGGCCGCCCTGCTCGCGCTGCTGTCGGTGCTGACCGTCAGCCCGTTCGTGGCGATGTTCATCGTGGCCCTGTCGCCGGCGGGCCGCCCGACCGTGCCGGCGCGGTGGCCGGAGTCGCTCACGCTGGACAACATCACGATGGTGTTGTCGTCGTCGGGGTTCGTCACCTGGACGTTCAACTCGCTGGTCTACGCCTTCGTCTCCGTGGTGATCATCCTGCTCACCTCGTCGATGGCGGGCTACGCCTTCGCCAAGAAACGGTTCCCCGGGCGTGAGGCGATGTTCTGGACGTTCCTCGCGACCATGATGGTGCCGTTCCAGGCCACCCTCATCCCGACGTTCGTGCTCGTCAACAGCCTGGACGGGGTGGACACGTTCTGGGGGCTGATCGTGCCGACGCTGGCCAACTCCCAGGCCGTGTTCCTGATGCGGCAGTTCATCCTGGGCCTGCCCGACGAGCTGTTCGACGCCGCGAAGGTGGACGGCGCCTCCGAATGGCGGGTGTACTGGACGATCGTGCTCCCGCTGACCAAGCCGATCCTGGCCACGCTGGGCGTGTTCGTGTTCCTGTGGCACTGGAACGACTTCCTGTGGCCGCTGGTCGTCGGGCAGAGCGACGCCACCCGTACGCTCACGGTCGGCCTGACCACGCTGCGGACCGAGGAGATGCAGCTGTCGCTGCTCATGGCGTCGGCGGCCGTGTCCGTGGTGCCCTGCCTGCTGGTGTTCTTCCTGCTGCAGCGCTACCTGGTCAACAGCATCGCGATGACGGGCCTGAAGTGATCGCGTTCTGCCTGGCTCCCGGGCTGCGCGAGATGTTCCTCCCGCCACCCCTGTTCGCGCGGCTCGAGCGGCTGGCCCCGATCGGCCCGCTGGAGCGGGCGCAGGTGCTGGTCACCGGGTGGGACACCCCGCGCGTGGACGCGGAGACGCTGGCCCGCGCGCCGGAGCTGCGGCTCGTGGCGCACACCGGCGCCGCGGTCGGGTTCCTGGTCTCCGACGCGCTCTGGGAGCGGGGCATCCGGGTGACCCAGACCGGAGCCGCGATGGCGCCCGCGGTGGGCGAGGTGGCGCTCACGTTCACGATGTGCCTGCTGCACCAGGTGCACCGCTTCGACCACAGCCTGCGGTCAGGGACCGGCTGGGCGGAGACCAGGGCGGCGGCCCGGCCGAGGCGCGAGCTGCGCGGCAGCGTGGTCGGCGTCGTGGGCGCCTCCCGCACCGGGCGGGCGTACGCGGGGCTGGTCCGGGCGCTCGGCGCCGAACTGCTGCTCGCCGACCCGACCGTCTCCGCGGACGACGCGGCCGGGCTGGGCGCCACGCTGGTGGAACTGGACGACCTGCTGAGGCGCAGCGACGTCGTGGCCCTGCACGCCCCCGCCATCCCCGCGACCCGGCACCTGATCGGCCGCAGGGAGCTGGCGCTCATGCCCGACGGCGCGGCACTGGTGAACACCGCCAGGTCGTGGCTGGTCGACTCGGCCGCGCTCCTCGACGAACTGCGCAGCGGCAGGATCGACGCGGCGCTCGACGTCTTCGACGAGGAGCCGCTCCCGGCGGACAGTCCGCTGCGCCGCCTGCCGAACGTGCTGCTCACCCCGCACCAGGCGGCGGGCACCGAGGAGGCCAGGCACCGGATGGGGACGCTGACGGTCGGCGAGATCGCGAGGTTCCTCGCCGGCGAGCCGCTCCAGCACGAGATCACCCGCGAACAGCTGCGCTGGACCGCCTAGCGCCCCGGAAGAGAGGGTCTAAGCTGTGCGAATGGTGGAGATCGACCCCCGTGCGGCCGAGTTGCGCGACCGGCTGCGCGGCACCCTGATCGCCGCGGCCGCGACCCCGATGACCGGGCCGGGCGAGATCGACCTCGACGTGGTGGCGCGCTACCTCTCCGGCCTGGTGGCCGACGGCGCCACCGGCCTGGCCGTGCTCGCCCACACCGGTCGCGGGCCGTTCCTCGCCGCCGCCGACCGCGTCGCCGACCGGGCCGCCGTCATCGAACGTGCCGCGGCCCTGGACGTCCCCGTGCTCGTCGGCGTGGGCGGCGGCACCTGCGACGCGGCCGAGCAGGCGCGGGCGGCCGCGGACCTAGGCGCGCACGGCGTGCTCGTGTTCCCGTCGGAAGGCGACAGGGCCGCGCTGCACGAGCAGGTGTGGCAGGCCGCCCGCCTGCCGATGCTCGCCTTCGACCTCTACACGCGGCCCTGCCCGCCGGACGTCATGCGGGAGATCCTGCGGCACCCAGGGGTGGCCGGGCTCAAGACCGCGCTGCTGTCCGACGCCATGGGCTGCCAGCGGGCGATCGCGCTCGCCCGCGAGTCCGGCCGGCTGGCGATCACGGGGGAGGACCGCATGTTCGGCCCCTCGCTGCTGTGGGGGGCCGAGGCCGCCCTGGTGGGCGTCGCGGCCGCCGCCGTCGGGGTGACGGCCGAGGTGATGCGCGCCTTCCGCGAGCCGGACCTGCGCGCGTTCGAGCGGGCCTCGGGTCGTCTCGACCGGCTGGCGGCCGCCACCTTCACCGAGCCCATGGAGGGGTACGTGCAGCGCATGCTCTGGCTGGCCGCCGCCGAGGGCCGCATCCCCGGCACCCACGCCCACGACCCCTACGGTCCCGGCCTGCCCGAGCGGGAACGCCTGCACCTGCAGGCCCAGGACTTCGGCACGGCGCAGGTGCGTGCCGGATCACCCGCCTGACCCGGCCCGTGTGCGGTCAGAGCCGGAAGAGGGCGGTGGCGTTGCGCCAGGCGATCCGCTCGGCCGTCTCCCCGGGCAGGCCGGCCGCGGCGACCGCCCCGAAGGCCGACGCCGGGTCGATCAGGGTCGCGTCGGTGCCGAACAGGAGCCGGTCCGGGTCCACCCCGGCCACGACCTCGGCGATGCGGCCCGCCGGGGCGTGCGACCAGCAGGGCTCCAGGTAGAGGCGGTCGCAGGCGCGCGCGGCCTCGATGGCGTGCCGGAACCCGTCGGCCCCCATGTGCCCGGCGATCACCCGCAGGCCGGGCACGTCCTGGCAGACCTCGGCCAGGTCGAGCACCGAGGCGCCCCACGTGTGCACGAGCGCCGGGCGGCCCGTCTCGGCGACCAGCGTCAGCGCCTCACGCAGCCGCGCCGAGCCGGCCGGCGAGCCCGTGTAGTCGGTGTGGATCTTGACGCCGACGAACCTTCCGCCCGGCAGGTACGTACGCAGGTCCGCCTCCGCCTCGCGCAGCCGCCGCGGGTTGACCGTGACGTAGCCGAGCAGGCGGTCCTGAGTCTCCAGATAGGCGGCCAGGGCGCGGTTGCCCGCGGGGGCGTCGTAGATCACGGCCTCGGTGGCGGAGACGATCGCCCGGTCGATGCCGTAGCGGTCCATGGTGGCCAGGGTCGAGCCGGCGACGTCCATGGTGAAGAACCACGGCCCCCAATGGGCGTGCACATCGATGATCACGGCGCGGGCCTCCTCGGCGTTCCGGCGAGCAGTCTCGTCGCGTTGCCGCCGGCCACGGCGGCGATCTCCGCGGGTCCCAGGCCGCTGGTCGCCAGGCGGAGGAGGGGCACGAGGGGCTCGTAGTGGGGTGCGCGCGAGCCGTACAGCAGGCGGTCGGCGCCGAGCTCGGCGGCGGCCGTCTCCAGCGCGTCAGGGGAGTTGAGCAGGCGGGTGGAGGTGTGGAAGCCGGGCTCGTCCGCGGCGGCCACCAGGAAGTCGCCCAGGTGGTAGAAGTGCGTGTCGAGGAAGACGACCGTGGCCCCGACCCCGGTGAAGGGCTGCCAGAACCTGCGTACGTCACCGCCGGTGAGCACCACCAGGCCGAGCCGCGCGGCCTGGCGGGCGACGTGCCGGACCGAGGGGAAGGCCGCGTCGACGCCCTGCTCGTCGGGGAAGAGCCGGACGGCCCGCGCTCCCTCCGACGCCAGCCGCTCCAGCTCGCGGGCCGCGCCGATCGCGTCGCGCAGGTCCACCGTCCCGACGGGGACGATCCCGGGATGCGCCGCCAGGGCCAGCACCTCGTCGTTGCCCGTGCGCATGTCGAACAGCGCCGCCCGCAGGTGCGCCACCGCCGCCCCGCGCACGCGGTGCGCGGCCAGCGTCTCCAGCACGGCCTCGGGCCTGCCGGGCGGCCCGTCGCGGTCCGGGTACGCGCCGAGCAGCGCGTCCACGTCGAGCGTCACCTCCAACTCGCCCACCAGCCGCCACGCGTCGAAGGGCGTGGCAGACCCTTGTTTTTCGGGCCCGTCCTCAATCGACATGCCGGTCATTATGGCATTGCCGGAAAGGGGGCAGAAAGGTACGGTCGGTCGCGATGAGCAAGAGGTGAAACCCCTGGGCCGGGGTGCGCGTCGCCCGGCGGGCCCTTGACCGCCGCTTCGTGGCCGGGCTAGTTTCGGTCTGTGCCGAAATTTGTGATCGATGCACACCGGCTCATCGGTCCCGTGCCGTTCGACGACCTTCCCGAGGACCCCACAGGCGAGATGGACCGGCTGGGCATCGACCGGGCCTTCGTCACCCACACGCTCAGCCTCTACTCCGACGCCGCCGCGGGCAACGAGGCCCTGGAAAAGCTCGACGACCCCCGGCTCGTCCCCGTGCCCGTCGTGGTCCCGGGGGAGACGAGGGAGGAGCTGCCCGGCGTACGGATGGTCAGGCTGTGCCCGGAACGCCACCGGTTCGACCTCACGGGCCCGGCCACGCTGCGCACGCTGTCCGCGCTCGGGCTGCCGGCCGCGATCGACCTGGAGGAGAGCTCGCCCGCCCAGCTCCGCGGCCTCGCCGAGCGCCTGCCCGGCCAGCGCCTCCTCGTGCTCAACCCCGGCTACCGCCGGCTGCGCGCGCTGGCCGAGCTGATGGACGAGGCGCCGAACGTGTGGGCCGAGATCGGCACCGTCAACACCCAGGGCGGCGTCGAATGGCTGGCCGGGCGGTACGGGGCGGGGCGGCTGGTGTTCGGCACCGGTGCGCCCGTCGCCGACGACTGCGGCCCGCGCTTCCTGCTCGACCACCTCGACCTGCCCGCCGAGGACGTCGAACGGATCGCCGCCGGGTCGTTGGAGACGATGACGTGATCCTCGACGCCCACGGCCACGTGGGGACCTGGCCGGACTTCCTCATCCCGCATCCCGCCGCCGAGCACCTCCTGGCCGCGATGGACCGGATCGGCGTCGCCGCGATGGGCATCAGCCACCTGCTCGCCGTCGGCCCCGACGCGGTGCGCGGCAACGCCGCGGCCATGGAGATCGCCGCACGGTTCCCCGGCAGGTTCGGGGTCTGGCAGGTCTACAACCCGCACCACCGCACGCCGCTCCCCAGCGCGGGCACGCCCGGCGTGTGGGGCGTCAAACTCCACCCCGACGTGCACCAGTGCCCCCTCGACGACCCCGCGTACGAGCCGGTCTGGCGCTGCGGCCTGCCGGTTCTCGCGCACGGTCAGACCGACTCGCCGTGGAGCGACCCGGCCCGGTTCGCCACCGTCGCCGCACGCCATCCGCACGTGCCGCTGCTCATGGGACACACCGGGCTCTGGCCGTACGGGTTCGGCCGCGCGGTTCGGCTCGTGGCCGACCATCCCAGCGTTTTCCTGGAGACGTGCGGCTCGAAGATGACCGGCCGCTGGATCGCCAGGCTGGCCGCGCTCGCCCCCGCCCACCCCGAGCGGGTGACGGTCGTCGCCCACGGTGTGGCCTGCTGGCACGCGGAGGCCTTCGCCAGGCTGCATCCGCTCAGCGTGGCGGGACTCGTCCTGGTGGCTCCGGCCTGCGCGAAGGATCGGCGGCCGCTCGGGCCGGCGAGGTCCGCGGGCCGGTGGCTGCCCGCGCTGGGTGGTACGTGGGGTGCGACCGCGCTGGCCCGCCTGGTCGGTCCTCCGGCGCACCGGCTGTTCGCGGGCTGCCCGGACCCGGCGGGCGTCTACAGCATGGGCAAGGTGCCGGCCGCCGTGGCGGGGGAGTGGCTGGCCCGCCGCGACATGGCCGCCGACCTGCACCGGCTCAGGGCGGAGAAGCCGGTCCCCGGCGTGGCGGTCACGGTGATCAGCACGGGCGAGCGGGACGCCTGTGAGGAACGGCTCGCGCGGGACCTGGCGGCCGAGCTCGTACGCCTGCCCGCCGTGGGCCGCCAGGTGCCGCTCGAAGCGCCCGAGGCGATCGTGGACGCGGTCGCGGCCGTACGTTGAGGCGGTTCGAACGGGTGACGGCGAGGCGTGGGATCGACCGCATGGCCTTCCGCTTCGGCCGGACCGTCTCGTAAGCCGCCCGCCGATCTGATACGCAGTGAGGGACACGAACGCCGCCGGGAAGGACACCGCATGGACATCACCGTCGTCGGCGAGGGTTCCGTCCTGGCCGCGCCCGACATCCTGCGGCTGCACGCGGGCGTCGAGGTACGCAGGGCGTCGGCGGCCGACGCCTTCGCCGCGGTCAGGTCCGCCGCCGCCCGGCTGGCCGAGGCGCTGAGCGGGGCGGGCATCGCCCCTGAGGACGTCCGCACGGCCGAGCTGTCCCTCGGGCCCGAGTACGAGTCCTATCCGAAGGTCGCCGCCTACCGCGGGGCGCGGGGCGTGGAGGTCGTCGTACGCGACCTGGCCGGTGCCGACGGCGTCATCGACACCGTGGCGGAGGTCGGCGAGGAGGCCCGGCTCAACGGCGTGGTGTTCGAGGTGTCGGATCCGGCCGCCGCGCTGCGCGAGGCCCGCGTGCTGGCCTTCCGCGACGCCGCCGCCAAGGCCGCCCAGTACGCCGAGCTGGCCGGCCGCCCGCTGGGCCGTGTCGTGTCGGTGAGCGAGGAGGTCGGGAGCGGCCCGCAGCCGCTCACGATGGCCGCCGCGGAGAGCGGCGCCTCCATCAGCCCCGGCCGCCAGACCCTCACGGTGAGGGTCCGGGTCGGCTACGACTTCGCCTAGCCCGGGACCCGCCCGGGGGCCTCGGGCGGGGCGTCAGGGGAGTGCCAGCATGCGGTCGAGTGCGACCCTGGCCCAGTGGGCGGTGTCGTCGTCCACGGTGATCCGGTTGACGACCGGGGTGTCCTCCGAGGCGAGCACCAGCGACTCCAGAGCCCACACCAGGTGGGGCAGGTCGATCCGGTTCATCGTCGAGCAGTAGCAGACCGTGCGGTCCAGGAACGAGACGTTCTTGTCGGGGAACCTCTGGGCCAGGCGCTTGACCAGGTTGAGCTCCGTGCCGATGGCCCAGCTGGAGCCCGCCGGAGCCGCCTCCAGCGTCCTGATGATGTGCTCGGTCGAGCCCACGTGGTCGGCCTTGAGCACCACCTCGTGGCGGCACTCGGGGTGCACGAGCACGTTGACGCCCGGGATGCGCGCGCGTACGTCGTCCACCGAGTCCGCCGTGAAGCGGCCGTGCACCGAGCAGTGGCCGCGCCACAGGATCATCCGCGCCCGCTCCAGCTGCTCCCGCGTCAGCCCGCCGCCGGGGCGGTGCGGGTTCCACACCACGCAGTCGTCCAGCGACATGCCCATCTCCAGGACGGCCGTGTTGCGGCCCAGATGCTGGTCGGGCAGGAACAGCACCTTGCCGCCCTGCTCGAACGCCCAGTCGAGGGCGCGGCGGGCGTTGGAGGAGGTGCAGACCGCGCCCCCGTTCCTGCCGCAGAACGCCTTGATGTCGGCGCTGGAGTTCATGTACGTGACCGGGATCACCTCACCGGCCAGCCCGGCGTCCTCCAAGGCGTCCCAGCACTCCTCGACCTGGTCGAACGTGGCCATGTCGGCCATCGAGCAGCCGGCCGCCAGGTCAGGCAGGATCACCTTCTGGGCGTCGCCGGTCAGGATGTCGGCCGACTCGGCCATGAAGTGCACGCCGCAGAAGACGATGTACTCCGCCTCGGGCCGGGCCGCCGCCTGCTGGGCCAGTTTGAAGGAGTCGCCCGTCACGTCGGCGAACTGGATGACCTCGTCGCGCTGGTAGTGGTGGCCGAGCACGAAGAGGCGGTCGCCGAGCGCCTCCTTCGCCTTGCGCGCACGTTCCACGAGGCCGGGGTTGGAGGCGGGCGGCAGCTCGCCGGGACACTCGACCCCCTTCTCGCTGTGCGGATCGGCGTCCCTGCCGAGGACGAAAAGCGGCAGTCCAGTCTGGGTGGCCATGGCCGTACCCCCTTATCGTCGAATTGACGATACTCATCATGACACACGGACGAACGGGGGCAATCAGGGGGAGGTGGCCCCGGGAATGTGTGGCATCCCCGAGGTGTTGGTAGCGTCATCAGTAGGACGTCGTAAACAGACAGCCGGGTTAGGGAGTCAGCAGATGACGGTTGAGAGCAGCGAGACCACGGCACAGGGCCTGATCCTGACCGACGCGGCCGCGGCCAAGGTCAAGAGCCTGCTCGAGCAGCAGGGCGAGGAGGGCCTGCAGCTGCGGGTCGCCGTGCAGCCGGGCGGCTGTTCCGGCCTGCGCTACCAGCTCTTCTTCGACGACCGGTCCATGGACGGCGACGTGGTCTCCGACTTCGGCGGCGTCAGCGTGGTCACCGACCGGATGAGCGCCCCCTACCTGATGGGCGCCTCGATCGACTTCGTCGACACCATCGAGAAGCAGGGCTTCACCATCGACAACCCCAACGCCACGGGCTCGTGCGCCTGCGGCGACTCGTTCAACTAGAGCGACGGGCGAGTGGTCGCCGGGTCCCGCGCGCCTTTGTGCGCGCGGGACCTTCGCGTATCCTCGTTGGGCCCACTGGCCTGCTGACAACGAGGAAGAAGAACCCCGTGCGCATCGCCGTAACCGGCTCCATCGCGACAGACCACCTGATGACCTTCCCCGGAAGCTTCGGCGATCAGCTGATCGCCGAGCAACTCGACCGGGTGTCGCTCTCGTTCCTGGTCGATGACCTACAGATCCGTCGCGGTGGCTGCGCCGCGAACATCGCGTTCGGGATGGGTTGTCTGGGCCTGACCCCCATCCTGGTGGGCGCCGTCGGCAACGACTTCGCCGACTACCGTTCGTGGCTGGAGCGTCACGGCGTCGACTGCGGATCCGTGCACGTCTCGGAGACCCAGCACACCGCCCGCTTCCTGTGCACGACCGACGAGAGCCACAACCAGATCGCCTCCTTCTACACGGGGGCCATGGCCGAGGCCCGGCTGATCGAGCTGCAGCCCGTCGCCGCCCGCGTCGGCGGCCTCGACCTGGTGCTCATCAGCCCCAACGACCCCGACGCGATGCTGCGCCACACCGAGGAGTGCCGCCAGCGCGGCATCGGCTTCGCCGCCGACATCTCCCAGCAGCTCGCCCGGATGGAGGACGAGCAGATCCGCGCCCTCGTCGACGGCGCCGCCTACCTGTTCTCCAACGACTACGAGAAGGGGCTCATCGAGCAGAAGACCGGCTGGTCCGACGCCGAGATCCTCGACCGCGTCGGCGTCCGGGTCACCACGCTCGGCCCCAAGGGCGCCGTCATCGACCGCAAGGGCGAACCGTCGCTCATGGTCGCCCCCGCTCCCGAGCGCGGCAAGGCCGACCCCACCGGCGTCGGCGACGCCTTCCGCGCGGGCTTCCTCGCCGGGCTGGCCTGGGGCCTGCCGCTCGAGCGCTGCGGCCAGATCGGCAACCTGACCGCCACCCACGTGCTGGAGCGTGTCGGCGGCCAGGAATACGAGCTCGGCCAGCAGGTCTTCCTCGAGCGGTTCGGCGCCACCTACGGCGCCGAGGCCGCCGCGGAGGTCGCCGAGCACATCCGCTGCTACCACCCCTGAGCGGCGCGGGCCGTCCCGCCACCCGGCGGGACGGCCCGGCGCGGATGGTCAGTAGTTGCGCCTGACGTGGATCGCCCAGCCGCCCTCGGGCAGCTCGTACGACCCGACGTGGCGGTGCGACTTCAGCCTGCACCACGCCGGCACGTCGGTGTAGGCGGCCGGGTCGTCGGCCAGCACCGCCACCACCCCGTTCAGCGGCACGTCGTTGATCTGCGCGGCCAGCATGATGATCGGGATCGGGCACTTCTTCCCGAGCGCGTCGATCGTCAGAGCCGGCTGGGTAACCTCGGTCATGCGACTCCCGCGTCCTGCCGGATGCGGCGCACCAGCTCGGGCAGCACGGCGAGAAATCGATCGACCTCGGCCGCGGAAGCGCCCCTGGGCAGCGACACCCGGACATTCCCATGCGTCAGCACGCCCATCGCTTCGAGAACGTGCGATGGACGAAGCGTACTAGCGGTGCACGAGCTTCCCGACGACACGGCGAACCCGGCCTTGTCCAGCTCGGTCAGCAGCGCCTCGCCGTCGACGTACAGGCACGAGAAGGTCACGATGTGCGGCGCCCGCTCGTCGGGGTCGCCGATCACCTCCACGTCGGGGACGACCTTCGGCACCGTCTCCCTGATCCTGCCGACGAGCTCGGCCAGCCGCGCCTGCTCCTGCGAGGCCTCCGCGGCCATCGCGCGGAGCGCGGCCGCCGCCGCCACGATGCCGGGCACGTTCTCGAAGCCCGGCACCCGCCGCCGCTCCCGGTCGTCCTCCGGCAGGAACGAGCGGAACCGCGTGCCCTTGCGCACCACCAGCACGCCCACCCCGGCCGGCCCGCCCCACTTGTGGGCGCTGGCCGCCAGCACCGACCAGCCGGACGGGACCGGCATGCGGCCGGCCGTCTGCGCCGCGTCGACCAGCAGGGGCACCCCGTTGGCGCGGCACGCCGCGGCCGCCTCCGCCACCGGCTGCAGGGTGCCGACCTCGTGGTTGGCCGTCTGCAGGCAGGCCAGCGCCGTGCCGGGACGTGCCACCGCCTCGGCGAAGCGGTCGAGGTCGACCCGGCCGGTCAGGTCGACGCCGACGGTCTCGACCGTGCCGCCGTCGCGTTCGTGCACGCCGCCGGCGTGCAGCACGCTGGAGTGCTCGACCGCCGTGGTCACCAGATGGCGCCCGACCCTGCGTCTGCCGTGTAGGGTGCCGAGCACGCCGAGATGCACGGCCTGGGTGCCCGAAGAGGTGAACGACACCTCGTCGGGGCGCGCGCCGAGCGCTTCGGCCACCTCCGTACGGGCCTGTTCGAGCAGCAGGCGCGCACGGCGGGCCTGGCCGTAGAGTCTCGCGGGGTCGGCCCAGCCGACGTCGATCGCCGCCAGCAGCGCCTCGCGTGCCTGGGGGTGGAGCGGCTCACTCGAGGCCGCGTCGAAATACGCCACGAGACTCATCGTCCCACTTCCGGCGCCATGGAGGGGTCGCGCGGTGGGGCAAGGCCCCTGCACGCTAATGTGTCTGCTTGTCAGTCTGTGCAGGAATCAGAAACAGCAATACACGCCCAGGGGAAAGACTCTTGGGCTACATCTGTGGGGTAGGCGATCCGTGAGTCCGACTCGCCGTACGACGCGGCGTTCGTTGGCCCGGCGCAGGGTGCCACGCGCCGCCGCTTTGGCGTTGCTGCTGGCCACTGCTACGGCGTGTGCTAATGACGTCCCCGAGGCCGACTGGTCTCGCGGCCTTCTTCCCGGCCACATCACCGAAGAGGGCAGTGTGGTCCAGAGCCTGTGGAACGGGGCCTGGATCGCCGCGCTCGCCACGGGTGCCGTCGTCATTGTCCTGATCGTGTGGGCGTCCATCTTCCACCGCAAGCGCAGGGCCAAGGCCGAGCTTCCGCCGCAGGTCCGCTACAACCTGCCGATCGAGATGCTCTACACCTTGATCCCGCTCGTCATGGTGTCGGTGTTCTTCTTCTTCACCGCACGTGACAGTGAGCGCCTCGCGCAGGTCTCCGGCGACGCGACGGTGAAGGTGAAGGTCGAGGCGTACCAGTGGAGCTGGCGCTTCACCACCACCGTCAACGGCAAGACGCTGCCGCCGGTCTCAGGCGTGCCGGTGAGCGAGTACACCAAGGGCCCCCAGCTGGTCCTGCCGGCGAAGACCAAGGTCGAGTTCGACCTGCAGAGCGACGACGTCATCCACTCCTTCTGGGTGCCGGAGTTCCTGTTCAAGCGGGACGTCATCCCCGGGATCCCGGAGGACAACCCGGGTCGCAAGTTCGAGATCACGACGCTCGACCGGACCGGCGTGTTCGCCGGCCGCTGCGCCGAACTGTGCGGTGTCGACCACAGCCGGATGCTCTTCTCGGTGAAGCTCGTTCCGCAGGCCGAGTTCGACCAGTACATCGCGACCCAACAGGCTGGGAGTGCCCAGTGACCGCCATCCAAGAACCACTCAGGACGCCGATCAAGCCCGTCACCAAGGGGCAGATCATCGCCAAGTGGCTGTCCTCCACCGATCACAAGATCATCGGGCACCTTTACCTGATCTCGTCGTTCGCCTTCTTCCTCATCGGCGGCGTCATGGCGCTGGTCATGCGGGCCGAGCTGGCGCAGCCCGGCCTGCAGTTCACCAGCAACGAGCAGTTCAACCAGCTGTTCACCATGCACGGCACGATCATGCTGCTCATGTTCGCGACGCCGCTGTTCGCCGGCTTCGCCAACGAGCTGATGCCGCTGCAGATCGGCGCGCCCGACGTGGCCTTCCCCCGCCTCAACATGGTGAGCTACTGGCTCTACCTGTTCGGCAGCATCATCGCGGTCTCGGGTTTCTTCACCCCGGGAGGCGCGGCGTCCTTCGGCTGGTTCGCCTACACGCCGCTGTCCAACGCGATCAACTCGCCCGGTGTCGGCGGCGACCTGTGGCTCATGGGCCTGGCCCTGTCGGGTCTGGGCACCATCCTCGGCTCGGTCAACTTCATCACCACGATCATCTGCATGCGCGCCCCCGGCATGACCATGTTCCGCATGCCGATCTTCACCTGGAACGTGCTGCTGACCAGCATGCTCGTGCTGATGGCGTTCCCCGTGCTGGCCGCCGCGCTGCTGGCGCTGGAGTCGGACCGCAAGTTCGGCACGCACATCTTCGACTCGGAGTTCGGCGGAGCGTTGCTCTGGCAGCACCTGTTCTGGTTCTTCGGCCATCCAGAGGTGTACATCATCGCGTTGCCCTTCTTCGGCATCGTGACGGAGATCCTGCCGGTCTTCAGCCGTAAGCCGATCTTCGGTTACATCAGCCTCGTGGCCGCGACGATCTCCATCGCCGGTCTGTCCATCACGGTCTGGGCGCACCACATGTTCCCGACCGGGCAGGTGTTGCTGCCGTTCTTCTCGTTCATGACGTTCCTCATCGCGGTGCCGACCGGCGTGAAGTTCTTCAACTGGGTCGGCACGATGTGGCGCGGGCATCTGACGTTCGAGTCGCCGATGTTGTTCTCGGTCGGCTTCCTGGTGACCTTCCTGCTGGGCGGCCTGACGGGTGTCATCCTGGCGTCGCCGCCGCTCGACTTCCACATCAGCGACACCTACTTCGTCGTGGCGCACTTCCACTACGTGGTGTTCGGCACCGTCGTGTTCGCCATGTTCGCCGGGTTCTTCTTCTGGTGGCCCAAGTTCACCGGCAAGATGCTCGACGACAAGCTGGGCAAGCTGCAGTTCTGGCTGCTGTTCATCGGCTTCCACATGACGTTCCTCATCCAGCACTGGCTGGGCGTGGTGGGCTTCCCTCGCCGTTACGCCGACTACAGCGCGGCCGACGGCTTCACCGACCTCAACATGATCTCGTCGGTGGGCGCGTTCATCCTGGGCGCCTCGACGCTGCCGTTCTTCTACAACGTCTGGAAGACCTGGCGCACCGCGCCCAAGGTCACCGTCGACGACCCCTGGGGTTACGGCGGTTCGCTCGAATGGGCGACCTCCTGCCCGCCGCCGCGGCACAACTTCACCTCGATGCCGCGCATCAGGTCCGAGCGTCCCGCGTTCGACCTGCACTATCCGCACGTGTCCGCCAAGTCCGCCCAGGAGGTCGAGGCCTGATGAAGGTCCAGGGTTGGCTGTTCCTGTTGTGCGGCGTGTTCTTCGCCGGTGTCGACGTCGCCTACTGGTTCTGGACCAAGGCGGCGATGGGCAGGGGTGAGCCGGTCGGCACCACGGCCATGGCCATCTCGGTCGGGTTCGCGTTCATGGTCGGCTACTACCTGATGTTCACCGCGCGGCGCATCGGCGCCCAGCCGGAGGACAGCAAGCAGGCCGAGATCAGCGACGGCGCGGGCGAGATCGGCTTCTTCAGCCCGAGCAGCTGGTGGCCGCTCTTCCTCTGCCTGGCGGCGGCCTTCGCCTTCGCCGGGTTCGTGATCGGCCTGTGGATGTTCCTGATCGGCGTGTTCCTCGTCATCATGGCCATGATCGGGTTCGTGTTCCAGTACTACCGGGGCAACTTCTCGCACTGAGCCACACCTGAAGCGGGCGCCCTCCCCTGGGGGAGGACGCCCGCTTTTTGGCGTTCTTTGCCGATATCTGGATGTGGTCATTCGATCACTCAGGGTACTAATGAGAAATCTGCTCCATGGACTGGCTCTATGGCCCTAACTGGGGACGGGGCGCCCGGCGAGCGGATTTCTCACCTAGTAAGGCAGCGGAGCGGGACAAGGGAGTCACTCGTGGGGCGCGTAGCGTATGGATCGGCCGGCCTGCTGGCCTTGGCGCTGCTCACGGCGTGCTCGGCGGCCGGCGTGGAGGGCAAGCCCGACGGGGTCGCGATGGCGGGCGCAGGGGCGCGAGCGGCCTCTGTGACGTTCTCTCCGGCCGACAAGGCCGCCGACGTGCCCACGGACCAGCCCGTCGTGGTCTCGGCTCAGGGGGGCACGCTCAGGAGCGTGCGCGTGGAGGGCGACAAGTCCGGTTCGCTGGACGGCGTCCTGAGCGGCGACCGTACGCGGTGGCGCAGCACGGTCACGGCCAGGCCCGGCGTGACGTACACGGTCACAGCGGTCTCGGTCGACGCCGCGGGCAAGCAGAGCCAGGCGAAGAGCACGTTCAAGACCGTCAAGAGCGACAAGACGTTCGACATCAAGACGATCACGCCCAACAAGGACTACACCGGGCTGACGGTCGGCGTCGGCATGCCCATCATGATCGAGTTCGACCAGCCGGTCGCGGACCGCGTGTCCGTCGAGCGCAACCTGACCGTCCGCAGCTCCAAGCCGGTGGAAGGCGCCTGGCACTGGTTCGACGACACCCACGTGGACTTCCGCCCGCGCAAGTACTGGCCCGCGCACACGAAGGTGCGGGTGGACGCCAAGCTGGCAGGCGTGCGCGGCGGACCCGGCATGTACGGCAAGCGCGACGTACGGATCAACTTCAAGATCGGCCGCGAGCAGATCACCAAGGGCAGCACCAACACCCACGTGCTCACCGTCAGGCGCAACGGCAAGAAGATCCGGACGATGCCGATGAGCGCCGGCCAGGGCGGCCAGTGGAAGTACTACACCACCTCGGGCATCCACCTGGCCATGTCGCGCGAACCCGTGACGATCATGACCTCGCCCGGGATCGGGCCCGGCTCCCCGGGTTACTACCGGCTGACCGTCTACAACACGGTCCGCATCTCCAACAGCGGCGAGTACGTCCACAGCGCGCCCTGGTCCGTCGGGTCGCAGGGCCACGCGAACGTCAGCCACGGATGCGTGAACATCAGCCCGGCCAACGCCGCGTGGTTCATCAAGAACACGCTGATCGGCGACCCCATCATCATCACGGGATCGCCGCGGAAGCTGGAGCCCTTGAACGGGTGGGGGCACTGGCAGGAGAGCTGGAAACAGTGGCTCAAGTGGAGCTCGATCAAGTCGGGCCCCACCGTCAACCTACCGTAGCCGGCCACCGTACGACGACCGCCGGACCGGGTCACGCCACCCGGTCCGGCGGTTCCTGCCGTCGGTGCCCGGGTCACGCCCGCTCGTGCGTCAGGCGGGCTCGCAGGCGCTGCTGACCTTCACCCAGCGGTCGAGGGTGGCCGCGGCGGCCCCCGAGTCGACCGCCCGCGCCGCACGGGCGTAGCCGTCGATCATCGCCGAGTCGAGGTTGTCGCCCGGCCCGTCGAGCGCCACCAGGGCCGCGGCCGCGTTGAGCAGCACGGCGTCGCGCACCGGGCCGGTCTTGCCGCCCACCAGGTCGTGCACCGCCTGGGCGTTGAAGGCCACGTCGCCGCCGCGCAGCGAGCCCACGTCGGCGCGCGGGATGCCGAGCACGGAGGGGTCGAAGCTGGTCTGCGTCGCGGTGCCGTCTTTGACCACCCAGACCGTGGAGGTGCCGGCGATGGTCAGCTCGTCGAGCCCGTCGTCGCCGCGGAACACCAGGGCGGAGACGCCGCGCTCGGCGAAGACGCCGGCCAGCACGGGCAGCATCGCCGGGTCGAAGACGCCGATGGCCTGGGCGGCGGGACGGGCCGGGTTGGTCAGCGGCCCCAGGAAGTTGAAGACCGTGGGGACGCCGATCTCCTTGCGGGTGGGCCCGGCGAAGCGCAGCGCGGGGTGGTAGACCGGCGCGAAGCAGAAGGCGATGCCCGCCTCGCGCGCCACCTGCGCCGTCTGCCCGGGCGTCAGGTCGAGCCGGATGCCCAGGTGCTCCAGGACGTCGGCGGCGCCGCACGAGGACGACGCGGCACGGTTGCCGTGCTTGACGACCCTGGCGCCCGCGGCGGCGGCCACGATGGCGGCCATCGTCGAGACGTTGACGGTGTGGGCGCGGTCGCCGCCCGTGCCGACGACGTCGACCACGGGGCCCTCGACACTCAGCGGCGTGGCCAGGTCCAGCATCGTGCGGGCCAGGCCGACCACCTCCGCCACCGTCTCGCCCTTGGCGCGCAGCGCGACCGCGAAGCCGGCGATCTGCGCGGACGTCGCGGTGCCGGACATGATCTCCCGCATCGCCCAGGCCGTCTCGTCAGAGGTGAGGTGCTCGCCTGACAGGAGAGCGGAGAGCAGGGCGGGCCAGGTCGTCCGGGAGTCCATGGGCACCTACTTGGCGTTGAGTCGGGTGGCGGAGCGGCGGCGCATGAGGTCGGCGACCGTGTCGGCCAGCACCATGGGCTCCAGGGGCTGCGGCACGACGGCGTCGGCCTTGGACCAGTCGGCCAGCCAGCGGTCGTCGCGCCTGGCGATGATGAGGCAGATGGGCGGGCAGTCGTAGACCTCGTCCTTCGCCTGGCGCGAGACGCCCATGCCGCCCGCGGGCTGCGTCTCCCCGTCGAGGACGGCCACGTCGATCTCGCCGGAGCTCAGCCACTGGTGGACCTTGGGCTCGGTGGCGCACTCCACGATCTCGACGAAAGGCACGTCGGCCGCGGGGCGCCTGCCGACGGCCGCACTCACCTCGGCCCTGGTGGCGGCGTTGTCGCTGTAGACGAGGACCTTCATCGTGTCGTCGGTGCTCCCAGTGGACATCGCTGTCGCGCTCACTATCGTGTCGTAGCAGTATGGTCACCTGGGATCGTACCGGTGCGACGGTGTGCAATCCCAGGCCGCCCGGGCGCGTGCCGCGCGCGGTGGGCGGTTTGAGGGTGATTTGCCCCAATTATCCCAGGTTGGTGTGTGGTTCCTGCCCCCTAACGGGGGGTCGTGCGCCGGACCGACCACCGGAGCCGCAATAATGCTGCCCGTGGCGACAGCATCCGCAATTACTTCGACGACGGCAGCCCAGCCGTACCGCCGGCCCAATCTGGTCAGCGTCGGTACGATCGTCTGGCTGTCCTCTGAGCTCATGTTCTTCGCGGCGCTGTTCGCGATGTACTTCACCATCCGGTCGGTGAGCGAGGGGAAGGGCCTGGCGTGGAACCCGCTCATGGTCCCCAACCCCGAGCACGACTTGAACATCCCGTTCGCGACGGTCAACACGACCATCCTGGTGCTGTCGAGTGTGACGTGCCAGCTGGGCGTGTGGGCCGCGGAGAAGGGGCAGGTCGGCAAGCTCCGTTTCTGGTACATCGTCAGCTTCCTGATGGGCGCGGTCTTCATCGGGGGGCAGCTGTACGAGTACCTCGAGCTGGCGTCGGACGGCGCTACCCTGTCCGCCAACGCCTATACCTCGGTGTTCTACCTGACGACGGGCTTCCACGGCCTGCACGTGACCGGTGGCCTGATCGCGTTCCTGTTCATGCTGGGACGCACGTACGCCGCGAAGCGCTTCACGCATGAGCAGGCCACCAGCGCGATCGTCGTGTCCTACTACTGGCACTTCGTCGACGTCGTCTGGATCGGTCTTTTCGCGACCATCTACATCATTCGTTAAGGAACGGGACTTCTGTGACTAGGATCACCGCTTGGCGGCGGCATCCCCTAGCGAGGTACGCCGTCCTGATTTTGGCGTTGACGCTGGTCGGGATGGCATACGCCGCTTTTGTCCAGGCGGGTAAGCCTGCCGACGCGGCGTTGGCGGCAGGCAAGGTCGACGACGTGGCCGAGGGCAAGAGCCTGTTCGTGGCGCACTGCGCGAGCTGCCACGGCACCAACGCCGAGGGCACCGAGACGGCGCCCACGCTCATCGGTGTCGGCGCCGCCGCCGTCGACTTCCAGATGAGCACGGGCCGCATGCCGGCCGCCAACCCCGGGCCCCAGGCGCCGCGCAAGCCGCAGCCCGAGTGGGTCACCCCGGAGAAGATCACGCAGATCTCCGCCTACGTGCAGTCGCTCGGCGGCGGCCCGCAGGTGCCGGGCGCCGAGCAGGTCGACCCGAAGCTCGGCGACGCGGGCAAGGGCGGTGAGCTGTTCCGCGCCAACTGCATCCAGTGCCACAACTGGGCCGGCGCGGGCGGCGCCCTGACGCAGGGCAAGCACGCTCCCGACCTCAACGAGGCGACGCCCACGCAGATCTACGAGGCGATGGTCACGGGCCCGCAGGCCATGCCGGTCTTCAACGACACGACGATCACGCCGGAAGAGAAGCGCAGCATGATCGCCTACATCACGCAGGTGCGCGCGCAGAAGGACCCGGGAGGCTTCGCCCTCGGGCGGATCGGCCCGGTCACCGAGGGACTCGTGGCGTGGATCGTGGGTCTCAGCGTCCTCGCACTGGCCGCCATCTGGATCACCGCGAAGAAGCGACAGAAGTCATGACAGACAACGAGCACGAGATCGAGCAGCCGGACGAACGCGTCCCCAAGCGCGTCATCGGCACTCCCGCGCCGGGCACCTCGATGCTCGGCGCCGGCGAACAGCCGCAGCAGGAGGCCGAGCAGGAGGTCCCCGGCGTCACGCTGCAGGACGAGACCAAGGCACGCAAGGCCGAGAAGCTCGTGGCCCTGTGTTTCCTGGTCACGTTCCTGGCGGCGATCGGGTTCATCATCTCCTACGTGGTGTTCCAGGTCGGCGGGCCCGAGGCGACCGGGGTGTCCAACCTCGCGCTGGGCAGCACCCTGACCGTGGCGATCCTGGGACTGGCGGTCGGCATCGTGATCTGGGTCCGCCAGATCATGCCGAAATACTCCCTGATCCAGGAGCGCCACGAGATGGCCTCCGCCGCCCCCGACCGCGACGTGGTGGCCGGCACGTTCATCCAGGGCGCCAACGAGAGCGGCTTCGTCAAGCGCAAGCTGCTGCGCCGCACCCTCCTGCTCGCGGCCGCGCCGCTCGGCCTGGTGCCGCTGGTGCTGCTGCGCGACCTCGACAACAGCAGGATGCCCGCCGCCAAGTTCAACAAGACCCTGCGCCACACCGTCTGGGGTGAGAAGACCAAGGAGGGCAAGCCGCTCAGGCTCGTCGTCGAGGGCACGGGCCAGCCGATCCGCGCCGCCGACTTCAACTCGCCGGGCGGCATCCTGTCGGTCGTCCCCGAGGGCTACGAGCACGACCTCAACGCCCTGGCCAAGGCGACGCTGATCCTGATCAAGTTCCGTCCTGAAGAGATCAAGAGCGGCACCCGCCAGAACTGGACGCACGACGGCATCGTGGCCTACTCCAAGATCTGCACCCACGTGGGCTGCCCCGCGGCGCTCTACGAGCAGAACACCCACCACATCCTGTGCCCCTGCCACCAGTCGACGTTCGACGCCGCGGACGGTGCCAAGGTCATCTTCGGTCCCGCGGCCCGGCCGCTGCCGCAGCTGCCGATCACCGTCGACGCCGAGGGCTACCTCATCGCCCAGCACGACTTCGAGGTGCCCGTCGGTCCCAGCTACTGGGAGCGCGGTGACGCCGAGGCCGCGGTCAGGGAAGGAGGTCAGACGTGAGCGAGCTCACGAATGTTCCGAAGGCCGTCTCCGGGCCGTCGACGTTCCTCGACGACCGCCTCGGCGGCGCCAACTTCCTCAAGCGCAACCTGCGCAAGATCTTCCCCGACCACTGGTCGTTCCTGCTGGGTGAGATCGCCCTCTACTCGTTCATCATCCTGCTGCTGACCGGTACGTTCCTGACGTTCTGGTACAAGCCCAGCATGATGGAGGTCGTCTACGACGGCTCGTACGCGCCGCTCAAGGGCGTCATGATGTCCGAGGCCTACGCGTCGTCGCTGGAGCTCAGCTTCGACGTCCGGGGTGGTCTGCTCATCCGGCAGATGCACCACTGGGCGGCCCTGCTGTTCGTGGCGGGCATGATGGTCCACATGCTCCGGGTGTTCTTCACCGGTGCCTACCGCAAGCCGCGCGAGCTCAACTGGATCATCGGCGTGCTGCTGCTGACGCTGGCGCTGGCCGAGGGCCTGACCGGCTACTCCCTCCCCGACGACCTGCTCTCCGGCGCCGGTCTGCGGATCACCGAGGGCGTGGCGATCTCGCTGCCGCTGGTCGGCACGTACATCACGTTCTTCCTGTTCGGCGGGGAATATCCGGGCGAGGATGTCATCTCCCGGTTCTACGCGCTGCACATCCTGCTCATCCCGGGCATCCTGCTGGCGTTGATCTCGGCCCACATGGTGCTCATGTGGGTGCAGAAGCACACGCAGATGCCCGGTAAGGGCCGCGACAACAAGAACGTGGTAGGCGCGCCGTTCTACCCCGCCTTCATGGCCAAGGCGGGCGCGTACTTCCTGTTCACGCTGGCCGTGGTCGCGGGCCTGGCGACATTCGCCCAGATCAACCCGATCTGGTTGTTCGGCCCCTACACGCCGGCAGACGTGTCGGCGGGTTCGCAGCCCGACTTCTACATGGGCTTCCTCGAAGGCTCGCTGCGCATCATGCCCGCCTGGGAGGTCAACCTCTTCGGCACGTCCCATGCGGGCACGCTGCCGTTGAGCGTCATCATCCCCGCGCTGGTGCCGATGGGCATCATCATGACCGGCCTGGCGCTCTACCCGTTCCTCGAACGCTGGGTGACGGGCGACAACCGCGAGCACCACGTCGCCGACCGGCCGCGCAACAACCCGCACCGCACCTCGATCGGCATGTCGGCCATCGCGTTCTACGGGGTTCTCTGGCTGCTCGGAGCCAACGACGAGATCTCGGCGTTCTTCCACATCAGCCTCAACTGGACGACGTACGCCGGACGGGTGCTGATCTTCGTGGCGCCGGTACTGGCCTACATCATCACCTACCGCCTCTGCCTCGGCCTGCAGCGCTCCGACCAGGCGATCATCTCGCACGGCGTGGAGTCCGGCGTGATCAAGCGCCTGCCGCACGGTGAGTTCATCGAGGTCCACACGACCCCGGCGGACGACATCGAGGCGCACATGCGCGGCAAGGAGCCGGTGCTCATGCTTCCGGTCGAGCCCGACCCCTCGGGCATCCCGCCGAAGGGCATGCGCGGGCCCATCGGCAAGCTGCGCGCCCGCATGTCCAAGGCGTACGGCGGGGAGAAGATCCCGCTGGACGACGGGCACGGGCACGGGCACGACGAGCACGAGGAGGAGCACGCCGCCGTCGGTTCCGCCGACGACGACCACAGCCTCACGCGCTGACGCCGCACACCGTACGGGCCCGGACGAGCACGCCTCGTCCGGGCCCGTCGGCGTCTTCGGGCCTTTTCGCTCTCGCCCGCCGGAAGGTGGTGCCGGCCCGCGTCCGGCGACCCTGGCGCCGGAGGGAGGGCACGGCGCGGGCTCCGGGGACGAAGCGGCCGGAGGTGAGGGAAAGGGCTCAGGCGGGGCGGCGGGAAGATGCAGGG
>NZ_SMLD01000095.1:0-37659 GCF_004352805.1 Nonomuraea mesophila | reverse complement strand
CGGGTGTGTTGGGAAGGGGCGTCCTGGGTGTGTGGTGGGACACGCCCGGGCGGAGGAGGAAAGGAAACGGCGGGCGGCCCATTGGGTGGGCGCCCGCCGTGTGAAGCCTGCGTCAGCGGTGGTCTTCCGCTCGCATGCCCACCCGCGGAGCGTCGATCACGACGTCGGTGAAGATATCGAAGACGAGAGCGAGGATGCCGCCCACGACGAACACACCGGCGCCGATCCAGACGAGCGTCCAGTTGTCGGCCGTCATCCCGAAGCCGGCAACCACGGTGCCCACGAGCATCACCGTCACCGCCAGCCACGATGACGCGCGTCCGCCGTGGCTGCCGAGATTCTCCGTTTGCTCCGACTTCTTCCCCTCAACCATGACAAATCCTTCCTCTGCCGGTTATCGCGCTATTGGTGCGAGCCGGCTCTCAACCGGCATATCCTCTGCCTTGAGCCCATTCTCCCAGACCGGTCTTGTGCCCTCGTCGGCACGGTGGCTGTGTCTGCTTGCGGAACCGCCTACCATGGCAACGGGGAAGTTTGTCTCGGCCTCTCCTCCTGGCGGCGCCGCCGGGGTAGACCTGCGAGGAGCTTTACATAAAGTGGCAGCCATTCTCGACAAGATCCTACGTGCCGGCGAAGGCAAGATCCTACGTAAGCTGAAGCGGTACGCAGACCAGGTCAACTCCATTGAGGACGACTTCACGGCCATGTCCGACGCGGAGTTGCGGGCGATGACGGACGAGTTCCGCAAACGCCACGCCGAAGGCGAGAGCCTCGACGACCTGCTTCCCGAAGCGTTCGCGACCGTGCGTGAGACGGCCCGCCGCGTGCTCGGCCAGCGACCGTTCGACGTGCAGATCATGGGCGGCGCCAACCTCCACCTGGGCAACATCTCCGAGATGAAGACCGGTGAGGGCAAGACGCTGACCTGCACCCTGCCGACCTATCTCAACGCGATCACCGGCAGAGGCGTGCACGTCATCACGGTCAACGACTATCTCGCCAAGCGCGACGCCGAGAACATGGGGCGCATCCACCGCTTCCTCGGCCTCGAGGTCGGCTGCATCGTGAGCGGGCAGCAGCCCGACGAGCGACGCAGGCAGTACGAAGCCGACATCACCTACGGCACGAACAACGAGTTCGGCTTCGACTACCTGCGCGACAACATGGCCTGGTCGCTCGACGAGTGCGTGCAGCGCGGCCACTACTACGCGGTCGTCGACGAGGTCGACTCGATCCTGATCGACGAGGCCCGCACGCCGCTGATCATCTCGGGTCCGGGCGAGCAGTCGGGCAAGTGGTACACCGAGTTCGCCAAGATCGTTCCCCGCCTGCGCAGGGGTGTCGAGGCGAAGAACCCCGGCGAGGAGAGCACCGGCGACTACGTCGTCGACGAGAAGAAGCGCACGGTCGGCATCCTGGAGTCCGGCGTCGAGAAGGTCGAGGACTGGCTCGGCATCGACAACCTCTACAAGCCGGAGCACACCCACCTCGTCGGCTTCCTGAACAACGCGCTCAAGGCCAAAGAGCTGTTCAAGAAGGACAAGGACTACATCGTCGCCGACGGCGAGGTGCTGATCGTCGACGAGTTCACCGGCCGCATCCTGCACGGCCGCCGCTACAACGAGGGCATGCACCAGGCCATCGAGGCCAAAGAGGGCGTGAAGATCAAGGACGAGAACCAGACGCTCGCCACGGTCACCCTCCAGAACTACTTCCGCCTCTACGAGAAGCTGGCCGGCATGACCGGTACGGCCGTCACCGAGGCCAACGAGTTCAACAAGACCTACAAGCTCAACGTCGTCCCGATCCCGACCAACCGGCCGATGATCCGCAAGGACCAGGCCGACGTGGTCTACAAGACCGAGGACGCCAAGTTCAACGCGGTGGTCGAGGACATCAAGGAGCGCTACGAGGCCGGGCAGCCGGTCCTCGTCGGCACGACCTCGGTGGAGAAGTCGGAGCGGCTGTCCAAGGCGCTCAAGCGGCGCGGCGTGCAGCACGAGGTGCTCAACGCGAAGAACCACGCGCGTGAGGCGTCGATCATCGCCGAGGCCGGCCGCAAAGGCGCCGTCACCGTCGCCACCAACATGGCAGGCCGGGGCACCGACATCCAGCTCGGCGGCAACCCCGAGTTCCGCGCCGACCTCGAGCTGCGCCAGCGCGGGCTCGACCCCGTCGAGACGCCCGAGGAATACGAGAAGGCCTACCCCGAGGCGCTGGAGAAGGCCAAGGCGGCGGTCAAGGCAGAGCACGACGAGGTCACCAAGCTAGGCGGCCTCTACGTCCTCGGCACCGAGCGGCACGAGTCGCGGCGCATCGACAACCAGCTGCGCGGCCGCTCCGGCCGTCAGGGCGACCCCGGCGAGTCGCGGTTCTACCTGTCGCTCGGCGACGACCTCATGCGCCTGTTCAACTCGGCCAGGGTCGAGATGATCATGACGAGGCTGCAGATCCCCGACGACCAGCCGATCGAGTCCAACATCGTCTCCAAGGCGATCGCCTCCGCCCAGCACCAGGTCGAGCAGCAGAACTTCGAGATCCGCAAGGAAGTTCTGAAGTACGACGAGGTGATGAACCGCCAGCGCAAGGTCATCTACGCCGAGCGCCTGCGGGTGCTGGAGGGCGCCGACCTGCACGAGCAGGTGCGCGGCTTCATCGGCGACGTGATCGACGGCTACGTCCAGGGCGCCACGGCCGAGGGTTTCGCCGAGGAGTGGGACCTCGAGAAGCTGTGGAAGGCGTTCGGCGAGCTCTACCCGGTCCAGGTCACGATCGAGGACATCATCGAGGAGGCCGGCTCCCGCGAGGAGGTGACCGCCGAGCTGATCAGCGAGCGCATGAAGGCCGACGCGCTGGCCGCCTACGCCAGGCGCGAGGAGGAGTTCGGCGCCGAGACGACGCGCGACCTCGAGCGCCGCGTGATCCTCTCGGTGCTCGACCGCAAGTGGCGCGAGCACCTCTACGAGATGGACTACCTGCGCGAGGGCATCGGCATGCGGGCCTACGCGCAGAAGGACCCGCAGATCGAATACCAGCGTGAGGGCTTCGAGATGTTCACCGCGATGCTCGAGGGCATCAAGGAGGACTCCGTCGGCTTCCTGTTCAACCTCGAGGTCGAGGTGCAGGAGAACCCGATCGTCGCGGAAGAGGACGCGGCGCTGGCGGAGACGCGCTCCATCATCGCGCGCGGGCTGCGGGGCCCCGAGCGGCCGGCCGAGCTCGAATACTCCGCGCCCGGCGAGCAGGGCGAGGTCGAGCACACCAAGGTGCGCACGACCTCCGCCGAGCGGGCCGCCTACGGCAACGTGGAGCGCAACGCGCCCTGCCCGTGCGGGTCGGGCAAGAAGTACAAGCGCTGCCACGGCGACCCGAAGAACGCCGCCTGACGGTTGTCGCCGAAGGCCCTCACCTCTGCCGGGGTGGGGGTCTTCGGCGCGTTCGGCCCCGCCCGCTCAGCGCGGGGTCAGGCGGTCTCGAAGTCGGTGCAGAGCCACTGGTGGCCGTACCGTTCCAGACGGGCGGCGAGTACGTGGTCGCGCTCGCCGCAGTGGACGACCACGCACATCTCCAGGACGCCGTCCCGGGGTTCGGTCACGTGCGGCGTGCCGGCGAACGGAGGGCGGCCGGCCGCGATCATCCGCCCGGCCCTGACGAGGTCCCGGTAGGCGCGGCCGGTGAGCCGGCCCGCCAGGGTCTCGGGCGGGCGGCGGCCGGTGAGCACCTCAGCCAGCGCCTGCCCGAGATGGCGTAGCCGGCGCTCGTCCGGGGCCGCTCCAGGTGCTCCCCACACCAGGGGGCGCGAGTCCAGGGCCAGGGCTCCGTGGACCCGCGTCGCCGCGTCGCCCGCTCCGCGCCGGTGGCCGTCGTAGGGCGGTTCGGGGGTGGACGTGGGGTCGATGTGGGGTGCTGCGGACACGCATCCTCCAGGTGCTCAGGCGGAGAGACAAACGCCATAAGGAGTTTTCGGCCCGGCCCAGGAATACAGCGCCCACCACCTTCCCCCAGTCCGGAACGCCTTTCGTCCCGCCGTGAGAGGAAGGTCGGCCGGAGCTGGAGCGCCTGCGTCGCGGGCTGTGCGCTGTTTCGGGCGCGGGGCGGCGTACGCATCGGGTGTCCTGAAATCAGGCGGGTTCGCGGCCGGGCGTGGGGAGGTTCAGAGCGCGGATCAGTACGGTGAACAGCACGTAGTAGAGCACCAGGTACACCAGCCCGAACCCGATGATCAGCCCCAGTTCGTGGGTGTTGGACTTGCCGGCGTTCAGCAGCAGGTCGATGGCGCCGCCGGAGAAGGTGAAACCGAGACGTGCCCCCAGCTCGGCCATCAGCGCCATCGACAGGCCGGTCAGGAGCGCGTGCACGGCGAACAGGACGGGCGCCACGAAGATGAAGGCGAACTCCAGGGGTTCGGTGATGCCGGTGACGAAGGCGGTCAGGCCGGCGGAGAGCATGATGCCGCCGACGGCCTGGCGGCGGCCGGGGTCGGCGGTCCGCCACATGGCCAGTGCGGCGCCGAGCAGACCGAACATCATGACGGGGAAGAAGCCGGTCATGAAGATGCCGGCGCCCTGCTCGCCGGCGAAATAGCAGTTGAGGTCGCCGGCCGCGTCGCGGGTGGCGCCGTTCACGCCCGCCCGGCACTCCGGCAGGGTGAACCAGACGATGGTGTTGAGCACGTGGTGCAGGCCGAGGGGGATGAGCAGGCGGTTGGCCACGCCGTAGATGCCCGTGCCCGCCGTGCCGTGGGCGGACAGCCAGTCGCCGGCCTGCGCCAGCCAGTCGCCGACCGGCCGCCACAACAGGCCGAAGACGACGCCGAGGAGGAGCGCGGCGACCGCGGTGATGATGGGCACGGAGCGGCGCCCGCCGAAGAAGGCCAGCCACGCGGGTGGTTTGAGGCGGTGGAAGCGCTGCCAGAGCAGGGCGGCGGTGATGCCGATGAGGATGCCGCCGAGCACGCCGGTCGGGTTCTGGGCTCCGAGGTCGAGCGTGGGGGTGCCGTCGCGCAGCACCACGGTCACCTTGTCGTGGACGGCGCCCTGGCCGGCGTCGAAGAAGAGAGTCCTGGAGACCCGGTCGAAGACGAGGTAGCCGACGACGGCGGCGAGCGCGGTGCTGCCGTCGGACTTGCGGGCGAAGCCGATGGCCACGCCCACGGCGAACAGCAGCGGCAGGTTGTCGAAGAGGGCGCCGCCCGCCGCCGCCAGCACCCTGGCCACGGGGAGGAGCCAGGGCAGGACGCCGCCCAGGCCGTCGGCGCCGAGCAGGTCGTCCTGGCCGAAGCGGAGGAGCAGGCCCGCCGCGGGGAGCACCGCGATGGGCATCATGAGCGAGCGTCCCACGCGCTGGAGGCCGCCGAACATCGAGGACCAGCCAGGGCTCATGACAGTGGTTCCCCCGCATCGTGCTCGGCTCGCGGGGGGTCGCCGGATTACTACCCCTCGGCGGATCGCGGGGAACCGCCGCCGGGCCTCACCTCGGGAGTGATCAGGTTTCGCCGGAGTCGACGTCCGGTTCGGGCTCGCGGCCGGGTGTCATGATGTCGAGCCTGCGGATCAGGAACGTGAAGACGACGTAGTAGAGCACGCCGTAGACGGCGCCCAGGGCGAGGATGCCGGGTAAGTTCTCGGTGTTCGACTTGCTGGCGTTCAGCAGCAGGTCGAGCAGCCCCGCGGAGAAGCCGAAGCCAAGCTGGCCGCCGATCAGCGTGGTCAGCGCCATGGCCAGGCCGGTCAGGATCGCGTGCACCACCAGGAGCAGCGGCGCGACGAAGATGAAGGCGAACTCGATCGGCTCGGTGATGCCGGTGACGAACGACGCCAGCGCCGCCGACAACATGATGCCGCCCACGCTGGCCCGCCGGTGCGGCGGCGCCGCGCGCCACATGGCGAGGGCGGCGGCGGGCAGGGCGAACATCATGATGGGGAAGAAGCCGGCCATGAACTGCCCCGAGTGCTCGGCGCCGCCGAAATAGCAGTTCCAGTCGCCGCCCAGCAGCTGGCCGCCCACGTCGCACTGCGGCACCACGTGCCAGACGACGGAGTTGGCGAAGTGGTGCAGGCCGAGGGGGATGAGCAGGCGGTTGATCAGCCCGTAGATGCCGGTGCCGATCGGGCCGATCGCGGTGAGGGCCTCGCCCGCGTGCCGGATCCACTCGCCGAGCACGGGCCAGAGCCAGCCGAACAGCACGCCGATGAGCAGCGCCACGATGGCGGTGATGATCGGTACGAACCTGCGTCCGCCGAAGAACGCCAGCCACGACGGCAGCTTGATGCGGTGGAAGCGCTGCCAGAGCAGGGCGGCGACCAGGCCCATGACGATGCCGCCCAGGACCTGGGTGGGGTTCTGCATGCCGTAGTTGATGATCTCGACGACGCCCTGGTCCTGAACCTCCTTGATCACGACGGTGTCGCGGATGCCGGAGCCGGAGAACATCACCTTCGTCACCCGGTCGAAGACGAGGTAGCCGACCATGGCGGACAGCGCGGTGCTGCCGTCGGACTTGCGCGCGAAGCCGATGGCCACGCCCACGGCGAACAGCAGGGGCAGGTTCTCCAGCAGCGCCCCGCCGGCGGCGGCCAGCACCTCGGCCATCCGCTCCACCCAGGCGAACCCCGCCACGTCCGCCAGGCCGCCGGGTTCGGCGCCGTTCGAGCCGAGCATGTCGGGCTGGCCGATGCGGAGCAGCAGGGCCGCCGCGGGGAGCGCGGCGATGGGCAGCATCAACGAGCGGCCCAGACGCTGGAGCACGGTCATCACGCGAGCGCCCGGCGAAGGCCGGGGCGCGGCGGTCTCGTTCACCGGGCGTTCCTCCGGGGGTGGGAGCCGGCCCTCAGGGCTCGAGTACGGTGCGCAGCTGGTAGCGGTCGGCGCGGTAGGTGGACACGCCCAGCTCCGCGCAGACGCCACCGGCGAACGACCTGCGCTGGAGCAGCAGTACGGCGCCGCCGCGCGGCAGCTTCAGCAGGTCGGCGTCGCTCGGGTCGGCGATGCCGCCGTCGATGGTGAGCTCGCCGGCGTCCATGACGAGACCGTAGCGGCCCTCCAGCAGCTCATACAGTGATTTATCTGACAAATCGTGGTCGGCCAGACCGGGGGCGAGCTTCACCGGGATGTGCGCCCGTTCGATGGACAGCGGCTCACCGTCAGCCGTGCGCAGGCGCTCGATGAAGTGCACCTCCTCGCCCGGCTGGATGCCCAGCTCCTTGGCCAGGTGGGCGCTGGCCCGCACGATCCTCCTGTCGAGGTCGCGCGAGCCGGGGATCATGCCGCGGGCCCTCATGTCGTCGGTGAACGAGGTCAGCTGCAGCGCCAGTTCGATCTTGGGCCTGGCCACGAACGTGCCCTTGCCGGGGACGCGGTGCAGGCGACCCTCGGACACGAGGTGATCGACCGCCTGCCGTACGGTCATTCTGGACAGGCCGAAGCGCTGGCAGAGCTCGCGCTCGGAGGGGATGGCGGCGCCGATGCTGAGTTCGTCGCTGTCGATGAGGTCCAGCAGGATCTCGCGAAGCTGGAAGTACTTGGGCACCGGGCTGTCCGGATCGATGTGCGCCACGGATCCTCCTCTCGAACTGACCAGGGCAATGAGCTATGGTTCGTACTGGTCTAGTCCGGACTAGACCACATGTCGCGAAAGACGGTCAAGTCTAAGCCCCACGATTTGAGGGATGAACCCGAGATGACGACGAAGATGCGCCGCGAGATCGCCGAGCAGCCGGCCGCGCTGCGGGACACGCTGGACTCGCTGCTCCCGCAGGTCGACGAGGTGCGCGCGGTGGGCGCACAGGCCCGGCAGTTGTTGTTCATCGCGCGGGGCACCTCCGACAACGCGGCGGTGTACGGGCGTTACCTCGTCGAGTCGCACGCGGGCCGCCTGTCGGCGCTGGCCGCACCGTCGATCGCGACGACGTACAAGCGCAGGCTCGACCTCGACGGTGTGCTCGCCGTGGCGATCTCGCAGTCGGGACGGACGGAGGAGATCGTCGAGACGCTGGCCTGGGCGAAGGACTGCGGCGCGAGGACGGTCGGCGTCACCAACGGCGGCGCGGACAGCCCGCTGGCCCAGGCCGCCGACGTGGCCCTGTGCACGGTGGCCGGCGAGGAGGAGGCCGTGCCGGCGACCAAGACCTACACCACGCAGCTGGCCGCGCTCGCCGTGCTGGCGCTGGGGCTGGGCGCCGACGTGGACGTGGCGGAGCTGCGGCGGGTGCCCGAGGCCGTGGAGAAGCTCATCGCCGCACCCGGCGACCTCGACGCCCTGGTCGAGGGGCTGGTGGACAAGCCCGGCGTGGTGGTGTCGGGGCGGGGGCTGGCCTTCTCCACGGCGCTGGAGACCGCGCTCAAGCTCAAGGAGGCCTGCTACCTGCACGCCATGGGCCTGTCGTACGCCGACCTGCTGCACGGGCCGATCGCCGTGGTCGACGCCGACACCCCCGCGCTGCTGGTCGCCTCCGAGAACAGCCCGACCCTGTCCGGTACGGTCGCGCTGGCCGAGCGGGTGGTGGCCGCGGGGGCGGCGGCGTACACGATCGGGGGCGGCGAGGCGCTCGCACGGGCGGGCACGGCCGCGCTCAACGGCCCGGACCTGCCCGAGTGGGTCGCCCCCATGGGCCTGATCGTGCCGGGGCAGCTGCTCACCGAGGCGCTCGCCCGCAGGCTCGGCATCGACCCCGACGCGCCGCGCGGCCTGAACAAGGTCACCCAGACCGACTGATCACACAGCGTCGTCTAGCCTGGTCAGAGTGTTAGCGCAAGGGAGGACCTGATGGCGGCTGACGTCAACGCGCTCATCGCGGCGCTCGGCGGTGCCGGGAACATCATCGAGATCGAGCCCTGCATCACCCGGTTGCGCACGGAGGTGCGTGACGCGTCCATGGTCGATCAGGCGGCGCTCAAGGCGGCCGGCGCGCACGGCGTGATGGCCGCGGGCAACGTGGTCCAGGTCGTCGTCGGGCCGGAGGCGGACACGATCGCCAGCGACATCGAGGACATCATCGGCTGAGGGCGAGGTCATGACGACTGTTCTCGCCCCGGTCGAGGGGGCGGCCGTGGGGTTGGCCGCGGTGCCCGATCCGGTGTTCTCCGCGGGCATGGTGGGGCCGGGAACGGCGATCGATCCGCTGAGAGGGCCGGGGGAGGCCGTGGCGCCCATAGCGGGAAAAATCATGAAGCTGCATCCGCATGCGTACGTCATCGTGGGGGACGACGGCAGAGGCGTGCTGGTGCACCTGGGCATCGACACGGTCCAGCTGAAGGGCGAGGGATTCCGGCTGCTGGCGACCGAGGGCGACAGGGTGCGCGCCGGCCAGGCGGTGGTGGCGTGGGACCCGTCGGCCGTCGAGGCGGGCGGACGCTCGCCGGTGTGCCCGGTGGTCGCTCTCGACGCGCTCTCGGAAGCGGTGACCGGGGTGGCATGGGGCAGGGTACATGCAGGAGACGAGCTGTTCATATGGGAATAGACCCGCTGCCAAGACGTCACAATAGGCATGCCGCCGCTTCGACCCCGATCGGCAGGCGTTGTTCGATCCCGGGTCCGGCTGGTCCGGACCGGTGGAGAAGGAGGAAGAAGCAGATGGGCGAGCGCAAGGTCACCGTGGCGGCGGAGGTGGGGCTGCACGCCCGGCCCGCGGCGACGTTCGTGCAGCGGGCGAAACAGGCTCCGATGGACATCACGGTGGCGAAGGCCCACGGCGGTGATCCCGTCAACGCCAAGAGCATTCTGGCGATCATGGGGCTCGACGTCCGCCAGGGCGAGACCGTCGTGATCTCCGCGGAGGGCGAGGGCTCGGAAGAGGTGCTCGACGAGCTGGCAGAGATAGCCGCGAAGCCATGAATCTGCGGGGGGTGGGGGTCAGCCCGGGCATCGGGCACGGCCCCGCGTACGTCCTGACCGCCTCCGTGCCCGAACCCCCCGAGGGCGCCACCTACACCGGTGAGGCGGAGCAGGAGAAGGAGCGCGCGATGGCCGCGCTCACCAGGGTCGCGGGCGAACTGGAGGCCCGCGGCAACCAGGCGGGCGGCGAGGCCGAGGAGATCCTCAAGGCCCAGGCGCTGATGGCCGAGGATCCCGGCCTGGTCGTGAAGGTGCGCTCGCTGATCGACCGCGGGCTGGCCGCGCCTCGGGCCATCTACGAAGCTTTCACGAAATATCGGGACGTGCTGGCCGGCTCGGGTGGATACCTGGGCGAGCGGGCCGCCGACCTCAACGACATCAGGGACCGCGTGGTCGCCCTCCTCTACGGGCACGCGGTGCCGGGACTGCCGGCCGCGCCGGCGGAGCCGTACGTGCTGGTCGCCAGGGACCTCGCGCCCGCCGACACGGCGCTGCTGTCCAGGGGCGACGTCGCCGCGTTCGTCACCGAGGAGGGTGGCCCCACCAGCCACACCGCGATCATCGCCAGGGCCCTGGGCGTGCCCGCCGTGGTGGCCTGCCCGGGCGCGACCACCATCCGGCCGGGCGTGCGGGTGATGGCCGACGGCGCCTCGGGCGAGGTGCGCCTGGAGCCGGCCGAGTCCGACGTGGCCGAGGCGGTCGGCGCCGCCACGGCCAGGCAGGCGGCGGTGGCCGAGGCACAGGGCCCCGGCCGGACCGCCGACGGTCATCTCGTCCCGCTGCTCGCCAACATCGGCAGCCCGGCCGACCTCGACGCCGCCCGAGAGGCGGGGGCCGAGGGCGTCGGGCTCTACCGGACCGAGTTCCTCTTCCTCGACCGCACCGAGGCGCCCGCCGCCGAGGAGCAGCGACGCGCCTACCAGGCGGCGCTGGAGGCGTTCCCCGGCGGCAAGGTCGTCGTCAGGACGCTCGACAGCGGCGCGGACAAACCGCTGGCGTTCCTGCCCTCCGCCGCCGAGCCCAACCCGGCGCTGGGCGAGCGCGGGCTGCGTATGTTCCGCAAGTTCCCCGAGGTGATGGAGGCGCAGCTCGGCGCGCTGGCCGAGATCGCGACCGACGACCTCATGGTGATGGCGCCCATGGTCGCCACGGCCGAGGAGAGCCGGTGGTTCGCGCAGCAGTGCCGGGCCAAGGGGCTGCGCGGCGTGGGCGTGATGATCGAGATCCCGTCCGCCGCGCTGCGGGCCAGGGACCTGCTCGCGCCCGTGGACTTCGTCTCCGTCGGGACCAACGATCTGTCGCAGTACGCCTACGCCGCCGACCGCCAGCTCGGGGCCGTGAGCGCGCTGCACGACCCGTGGCAGCCCGCGCTGCTCGACCTGGTCGCGCTGGCCGCCCGCGCCGCCGGCGACGTCGGCAAACCGTGCGGCATCTGCGGGGAGTCGGCCGCCGACCCGGCGCTGGCGTGCGTACTCGTCGGGCTGGGGGCGACCACGTTGTCGATGGGGGCCGGGGCGCTGCCCGCCGTACGCGCCGGGCTGGCCGCGCACACGCTGCAGCAGTGCACGTTCGCGGCCGAGGCGGCGCGGGAGCAGACGACGGCGGGCGCCGCGCGTGCGGCGGCCCGCGTGCACCTTCCCGAACTCGCCCGGCTGGGGCTCTGACGAGGGGCGGGCAGGGGCCCTACCGGGTCGTCACGCGGATACCTTAGGAGGCATGCCTCACTCCCCTCGACGCTTGGCAACGGCGGGCCTCCTGACGATCATGCTGGCCGCGTGCGCCGGTGGCGGCGGTTCGGCCGGTACGACGCCGGCCACGCCGACCGGGAGCGAGGCGGCGCCGCCCACGCCCTCCGCCTCGCCGAGCCCGTCCCCCGACCCCGTCGAGAGCGCGCTGGCCGGGATGAGCGTCGAGGAGAAGGTGGGCCAGCTGTTCATGCCCGTCCTCTACGGCACCTCGGCCTCCTCGGAGTCGGGGGAGAACCACGCCCGCTACGGCGCGAGGACCCCGGCCAAGGTGATCAGGAAATACCACCTGGGCGGCGTGATCCTCTTCCCGCAGAACGTCAGGAGCACGAGTCAGGTCGTCGACCTCACCAACGGCATGCAGCGCGCGGCCAAGGGCGTCCCGCTGCTGGTCGCGACCGACCAGGAGAACGGCCCGGTGTCGCGGATGTCCGCGCTCATGACCGACTTCCCCGGCGCGGGGCGGATCGGCGCGACGAAGGACCCGTCGTTGTCGCGGGCCGTGGCCGCGGCCACCGGCAAGGAGCTGCGAGCGCTCGGCGTCAACCTCGACTTCGCTCCCGTCGCCGACGTCAACGTCAACCCGCGCAACCCCGTCATCGGCACGCGGGCCTTCGGCGACGACCCGAAGAAGGTGGCCAGGATGGTCTCGGCGGCGGTCAAGGGCTTCGACGACGCGAAGGTCGCCGCCACGGCCAAACACTTCCCCGGCCACGGCGACACGAGCGTCGACAGCCACACCGGGCTGCCCGTGATCAAACACACGAAGGCCGAGTGGGAGCGGATCGACGCGCCGCCGTTCAGGGCCGCGATCGCCGCGGGCGTGGACGCCGTGATGAGCGCCCACATCGTCTTCCCCAAGCTCGACCCGTCAGGGGATCCGGCGACGCTGTCCAAGCCCATCCTGACCGGCCTGCTGCGGGAGAAGCTCGGCTTCGAGGGCGTGATCTCCACCGACGCGCTCAACATGGGCGGGGCCCGCACGAAATACGACGACGGGGAGGTGGCGGTGCGCGCCGTGCTGGCCGGTGCCGACCTGCTGCTCATGCCCAACGACCTGCCCGAGGCCCACCGGGCGGTGCTGGCGGCGGTGAAGTCGGGCCGCATCTCCGAGCAGCGGCTCGACGAGTCGGTCACCAGGCTGCTGACGCTCAAGCAGTCGAAGGGGCTGCTGGCCGAGGCTCCCGTCGCCTCCGCCGAGGAGGCGGCCAGGGTGCTGCGCTCCGCCGAGCACCGCAAGCTGGCCGCCCGCGTTTCCGGCGACTGACGCGGGGTCGGTGGACGACCCCGCCGCCCAGGCCGGTGCGAGCCGCGTGCCGCGCGGACGGGCGTGAGCGCGGGCCGGGGGGACACCCTATTCTGGAACGAGGTTCGAGCCTGGAGGTGGTCGTGGTCGCGGGTGTGCTGATCGACTGGGGCGGGGTGCTCACGACGAGCATGTCCGACTCCATCGGCAGGTGGATCCGCGAGGACCGGATCGACGCCGACCACTACTACGTCGTGATGCGGGAGATGATCGAGCACGCCTACCGCGACGGCGACGGCGAGAGCACGGTCCACGCGCTCGAACGGGGCGAGCTCGACGGTTCCGCCTTCGAGCGCGATCTCGCGGCGCGGCTGCTGACGCTCGACGGGGTGCCGCCGGTGGCGGAGGGGCTGCTGGATCGCATGTTCGCGGGGTTCGAGCGGGTCGAGGCGATGTACGACATGCTCCGCGACGTGCGGAAAAATGGTTTTAAAACCTGCCTGCTCTCCAACTCCTGGGGGAACGCGTACCCGCGCGACGGCTGGGATGTGATCTTCGACGCGGTCGTGATCTCCGGCGAGGTCGGCATGCGCAAGCCCGAGCCGCGCATCTTCCACCACGCCCTCGGCGAGATCGGGCTCGCCGGCGAGGAGTGCGTGTTCATCGACGACATCGAGGCCAACATCCTGGCCGCCCGCGCCCTCGGCATCGTCGGCATCCACCACCGCGACGCGGAGTCGACCATCACTGAGCTCGAGTCCCACCTCCGCCTCACGCTGCGCCGGGCCTGACAGCCCGCCGGGGCGTCGTGGTCTGGCGGGCTGATGAGCAGGGCGCCCATCAGAGCCTCCCAAGGAGACCGTCGTCATGAAGCGGTGGGGGAATCGGAAGCGGGAGGGCTGCCAAGGCCTGAGTGTGCCCTGATCTGTCGGGTCTGCACATCGGGGATGTCTTTCCTGGTTTTGCCGGCGCCAGCCGATATCGTGGTGTTGTCGTTACCGAACGTGACGAGAGATGGGTGTGCGCAGGTCGTTCAGATTCCTGCTGCGCCCCACGGCTCGGCAGGCGGCGGCGCTGGCGGCGTGTGTGGAGGACCACCGGACGCTGTACAACGCCGCTCTGGAGCACCGGCGCACCGCCTATGCCAGGGCGGGGGTGAGTGTCCGGTACGGCGAGCAGTCGGCCGAGCTGAAACACATCCGCGCCGACGACCTGGAGGGTCAGGGGCGTTGGTCGTTCTCGTGCCAGCAGGCCACGCTGCGACGGCTCGACAAGGCGTTTCGCGCGTTTTTCGACCGGGTCCGCGCGGGTCGCGCGCCGGGTTTCCCGCGGTTCAAGGGGCGTGGCCGGTTCGACACGGTCGAGTGGCCGAAGGACGGTGACGGCTGCCGGTGGGACTCCCAGCCCGGCCACCCCGCCACGACCTACGTGCGGCTCCAGGGGGTCGGGCACGTCCGCGTCCACCGGCACCGGCCCGTGCGCGGCCAGGTGAGGACGATCAGCGTCACGCGCGAGGGCTCCCGCTGGTTCGTGGTGCTGTCGTGCGACGACGTGCCCGCCGAGACCTCCCCCGCCCCTTCGCCAGGCTGCGCAAGCGGCTTAGCGAGAAACCGCTCCCTTCAGGAAGCGGAGGAGTCACCAGTAAGGTGTCGGTCTGGGTCTGGTAGCTGGTGGCTCGGGTTTCCCGATGGCCGAGCCCTGGCGAAGCGTGGAAAGGTACGTCATGCGCGTCTATCTGCCGTGCACTCTCCCTGCCCTGGCCGCCGCGGTCAAGGCCGGAGAGGTGGGCCCGGCCCCGTTGACCGGCTACGCGGTGACCCCCGCGCTGACCGAGTGGTACGCCTCGGGCGACACGGAGGAGCTCGAATACGTCGCGCTCACCGAGGCGGCCCGCGCCTCCCTGCGGCTGCTGGCCGCCGCCGGCGGCGAGGCCCCGCCGAGGCGCGTCGTGGTGGCCGTCGAGGTGCCCGACCGTGAGGTCTCCGCCGGCGTCGGGATCGAGGAGCGGGGCAGGGTGCGCCTCGCCGGGCCGGTCCCGCTGGCCAAGGTGGCCGCCGTGCACGTCGACGACCACGACGCGGTGGCCGACATCGAGGCCGCGATCGCCGCCCTGCCGGCCTCCGACGCGGGCGACGACGACGCGAAGTTCACCGTGGACGGCGCCGAGGCCCACGAGCTCATGTGGTACGCGACCCAGGAGATCCCCGACCTTCTCGCTACGTAACGGTGACGTTACGTATGTCACACTTCCTTGACCGGACCGTGACTTTACTCGCTAGTGTCCCGACTCGGCATTGTTCTTTACCTAAGGAGTCGGTTCACCGTGAAGCTTCGAGTTGTGGCCGTCGTTACGGGGGCGGTAACGGCGGCGGCCCTCTTCGCAGGCTCTCCCGCGAACGCACAGGCCAAGCCGTACGACCATCAGGACCCCTACAAGTCGGGCTGCGGTAACTCGGCCCGCGTGGTCAAGTCCGCGAAGATCAAGAGCCGCGCCAACGGCAACGTGGGGACCATCAAGCTGATGTGGTCCGGCAAGTGCAAGACCAACTGGACCGAGATCAAGGTCGGCACGACCATGAGCGGCACCATCAGCGTCTACGCCAAGGACGGACGTTCCGACTCCTTCACCTACAAGGCCGGCAACGGGGGCCGCCACTGGGGCGACATGATCTGGGCGAACAACATGTGCGCCTGGGGCAGCGCCTCCGTGAAGTGGGGCGGCGGCCGGGGCGGCCAGAACGGCTCCGGCACCACCGGCAAGGCCTGCCGCTGAGGCACGCGAGTGGGGGCCGTGGCCTGACGGCCACGACCTCCGCGCGTTTCACGGAATGTCACACCAGCCCACTACGCTGGTCATGACATGACAAAGCACATTGTGTGGGATTGGAACGGCACCCTCTTCCACGATCTCGATGCCGTGGTCGAGGCCACCAACGAAGTCTTCAAGCCCTACGGCCTTCCCGTGATGACCGCCGACGGTTTCCGGGCCGTCTACACCCGCCCGATCTGGCTGGCCTACGAGCGCCTGCTCGGCCGCCCGTTGACCGAGGGCGAGTGGCAACTGCTCGACGAGGGCTTCCACGAGCACTACAACCGGCTGTGCGACAGCTGTCAGCTGGCCGCCGGCGCGGAGGTGGTGCTCTCCAGCTGGGCGGGCACCCAGTCGCTCTGCTCCATGGCGCCGCACGCCCACCTGGTGCCCAAGGTCGACTCGTTCGGCATCACCGAACACTTCACCAGGATCGACGGGCTGCTCGGCATGACCGGCGGCGAGAAGGCCGCCCACATGACCGCGCACATCGCGGCGCTCGGCGTCGACCCGGGCGAGATCCTGGTGATCGGCGACAGTGTGGACGACGGGCTCGCCGCCCGGCACGTGGGGGCCAGGGCGGTGCTCTACACCGGCGGCATGACGACCAGGGCCGAGCTCGAAAGCACCGGCCTGCCGGTCGTCGACACCCTCGCCGACGCCCTCGACCACGCGTAGACCGCACGCTCGGGCAGGGCTCGGGTCATGCGGAAATCGCGCAGGCACGGGCCTTGAGCCCGCCGGCGGCCGTACCCTGGCATGGATCACCCCCCTCAGGAGGCCGCCATCAACCGCCTTGTGCTCTGGAACGTCGACCTGACCCTGGTCGACGTCGCCATCGTGACCAGGGACGCCTACGCCGAGGCGTTCCGCCTCGTGACCGGGCGACCGCTGGTCAAGCTCGTTCCCCCGCTGGGCCGCCCCGACTCCGAGATCGTCTTCGAGACGCTGGCCGTCAACGGCGTCCAGGCCGAGGACGCCCACCTGCCCAAGTTCCTCGCGGCGCTGGCCATGGCGTTCGCCGACCGGCGCGGGCGGCTGGCCAAGGAAGGCCGGATGATGTCCGGGGCGAAAGACGCGCTCAAGTCGGTGTCCAAGCTCGACGGTGTGGTGCAGACGGTGCTGACCGGCACGATCAAGAGCAACGCCGTGCACAAGCTCAGGGCGTTCAAGCTGGACAAGTACGTCGACTTCGAGCTCGGCGGCTACGGCGAGGAGGTCTACCCCAAGGCGACGCTGCTGCAGGTCGCGCAGTCGCGGGCCAAGCAGCGCCTCGGGACGCCGTTCACCGCGGCCAACACCGTGGTGATCGGCGACTCCACCCGTGACGTGCAGGCCGCCAAGATCGGCGGTGCCGCCATGATCGGGGTCGCCTCCGGGCGGTCCACGGTGGCCGAGCTGCGTGAGGCGGGCGCCGACCTCGTGCTGCCCGACCTGTCCAACGCGTCCGAGGTGGTGGCCGCCGTCGCCGGCCTCACGTCCCCCATGGACCGCAAGGCCGGCTGACCGCGGCTCCTGGGTCAGGGCCCTGTCCTGACCGCGCCCCTAGGTCAAGGCTCTGTCTGGACCGCGGTCCCGGGGGTCAGGGCAGGGCCCTGAGGAAGCGGGCCGCGATCGGGGCCGCCACCGCGGAGCCGGCCCCGCCCCCCTCGACGACCACAGCGAACGCCAGGTCGCCCTTGTAGCCGATGAACCAGGAGTGCGAGGGCGGTTCCTTGCCGGAGCCGTATTCCGCGGTGCCGGTCTTGCCGGCCGTGCCGGGCGGGAACCGTACGGCGTTGGCGGTGCCGTCGGTGACGACGGCGGGCATGAGGTCGCGCAGCGCGGCCACCACTCCCTTCTCCAGCGGGCGCGGCCGCGACGGCTGCGCGCTGGGGATGCGCTCGTCCTTGACGAGCGTGGGCGGACGGTACGCGCCGGAGGCGATGGCGGCGGCGACGGAGGCCATGTTCAGCGGGCTCGCCAGCACCCTGCCCTGCCCGATGGCGGCGGAGGCGAGGTCGGTGTCGTCCTTCGGGGCGGGGAACTCCGCCCGTACGGCGGGCGCCCCCGGCGTGATCGGGACGCCGAAGCCGAAGCTCTTGGCGACCTCGCCCAGCCGGCCGCCGTTCAGCTCGGCCACGGCCAGCTCACCGAACGTGGTGTTGCACGAATGCGCGAACGCGTCACGGAACGGCAGCGTGCCGAAGTCCTTGTAGCCCGCGTTGTGAAAGGGGAAGCCGCCGATGTTCCGCTCCGCGGGGCAGGCGACCCGCTGGGCCGGCTCGGTCCCGTCGGCGACCAGCGCGGAGGCCGTCACGACCTTGAAGGTCGAGCCCGGCGGATATTTGCCGAGCAGCGCCCGGTTGAACCCGCCGGGCGCGTTGACCGCCGCGAGGATCTCCCCGGTCGAGGCCCGCAGGGCCACCAGGGAGCGCGGTTCCGACACGCCTTCGAGCGCTCGGGCCGCCGCCCGGTGCACCTTCAGGTCGACCGTGGTCCGCACCGGCCGGTCGCCCTCGGGTTTCACGACGCTTCTGAGGACCTTGCCGCCTTCGTACAGGTCGATTCTGGAGCGGCGCGGTGTCGCGAAGCGGTCGGGAAGGGTCTGCTTGATGCCCGCGACGAGCTGCTGCACGGAGCCGGGCGCGTCCGGGGTGCTGACCGTGGTGCCGTCCGCGGCCACGACGGGGGGCGGGTCGGCCTGCTCGGTGATGACCCGTAGCGAGCGGCCCTCCTGGAGCAGCGGGTGCAGGGTGGCGGGGCTCCAGGCCACCTTCCAGGTACGGCCGCTCTCGACCAGCTTGAGCTTTCCGCTGTAACGCCAGTCGTGTTCCCCCGTCAACGTCGCGACGAAGCCGACGACGCCGTCGCCCGACGGTTCGGGACGGTGGAAGCCGGCCTTGGTGGCCTTGAGGTCCGCGAGGAAGCGCCGGTGCCGGCGTTCGAAGTCGGCGGGCGGGTCGGCGACCAGCTCCCGCATGGCCGCGTAGTCCTGGCCGGACCAGGCCGCGAGGTAGTCGTCGGCCGTCTGCTCCGGCGAACCCTGCGTGCGCAGCGCCCAGATGACGCCGCCGGCCACGACGACCGGGACGAGCAGTCCCGCGACGATCCACGGCCATCGCCGCCCGCGCCGCCGGGGCGGGTGTTCGGGACGCAGGTAAGCATAGTTTGTCCCCGTTTGTGGTGCCATGACGGAGAGGACATCAGAGTGGAAGCATGAGTGTCCAATACTGATATGGCTGCCTTAGAGATATAAGTCTGGATATATTTGCTGTTCATGGACCTCGTCCGACACCTCCGCTACTTCGCCGTGGTCGCGGAGGAACTGCACTTCGGCAACGCCGCGATCCGGCTCGGCATGGCGCAGCCGCCGCTCAGCCAGCGCATCAAGCGCCTGGAGGAGGAGCTCGGCGTGCGGCTGTTCGACCGCTCGGCCCGCCAGGTCAGGCTCACCGAGGCGGGCAGGCTCCTGCTGGGCGAGGCCCGCGAGATCGTGGCCAGGGTCGACCGGCTGCACGAGCTGGCCAGGCAGGGCCAGGGCACGGTGCTCAAGGTCGGCGTACCGCCCGACCTGGCCCCCGCCGCGATCGCCGCGCTCGTCGCCGGCTTCCGCGAGATCAAGCCAGAAGTACGCCTCGCGCCCGCCGAGATCTGGACCGCTGACCAGGTGGCGGCGCTGGCGGAGGGCACGATCGACGTCGGCCTGGTCCGCCACCCCGTCTCGGCGCCCGGCCTGGAGTACGGCCGGATCCTGGTGCAGGCGCAGGGCGTGCTGCTGGCCGAGGACGACCCGCTGACCGCCGTCGGCGAGGTGCACCTGGCCGACCTGGCGGGACGCGAGCTGCTGATGCCGCCCATGGAGGGCGAGCCGGGGCTGCACGCGGAGGTGCTGTCGGAGTGCCGGCGCCACGGCTTCGTCCCCACGCAGGTGCACCAGGGCGCCGGGCTCGGGCTGGTCCTGGCCGGGGCGGCGGTGGCGTTCGGGCCGAAGGCGGAGCTGCCGGGGCTGGCCTGGCGGCCGCTGCTAGGCTCGCCGATCATGTCCCGGGTCTCCACGGCCTGGCGCGTGGCGACGGCGTCCGTCAACGATGTGATCGGCGACTTCTCCGCCGTGGCCGTACGGACACTGAAGGAGAGAGCGGGGATGACGGACGAGGGAGCCGTACCCGCACGGCGGATCAGCCGCAGGCCGGGGATGCTGGCATGAGCGCGCGCACGGACCGGCACACGCGCGGGCGGCCCGCGGGGGAGGGCATATGAGCGCGCCCGACTTCGACACTTTGTTCCGCACGGCCGGCGTGAGCGGCTGGCTGCACGCCGCCGACATCGACTCGGGGCGCGAGATCGGCCACGGGGCCGACGCGCCGCTGCCGACGGCGTCGATGTTCAAGGTGCCGCTGCTGGTCGAGTTCTGCCGGCAGGCCGACGCCGGGCTGCTCGACCCCTCCGACCGGGTGACCGTGCCGGCGGCCGGCCGCTCGTCGGGGCCGACGGGCATCTCGGCCATGCTGGACGAGGTGACGCTCTCGCTGCGCGACCTGGCCTACCTCATGATCGCCGTGAGCGACAACGGCTCCGCCGACGTACTGCTGGCCAGGGTCGGGCGCGAGGCCGTCAACACGATGCTGGCGGCGCTGGGGCTGCACGGCACGCGCGTGCTGCACAGTTGCCAGCAGTTCAACGACAGCATGCGCGAGGACGCCGGCCACCCGTGGCCCTTCGTCGACCCCGACGACGTCGCCCGGCTGCGCGCCCTCGACCCGGAGCGGACCAACCGGAGCACCCCGCGCGAGATGGCCGCGCTGTTCGGGCTGATCTGGCGGGACGAGGCGGCCTCGGCCGAGTCGTGCGCCTGGATGCGCGCGGCGCTCAACAAACAGGTCTGGCCGCACCGGCTGGCCTCCGGCTTCCCGTACGACGACGTGGCCGTCAGCGGCAAGACCGGCACGGCCCCGACGTTGCGCACCGAGTCGGGCGTCGTCGAATATCCCGACGGCAGGCGCTACGCGGTGGCCGTGTTCACCCGCTCCTTCAGCACCGCGCTCAACCAGCCGCGCGCCGACGCGGTGATCGGCACGGCCGCGCGTATGGCGGTGGACCACCTACGGAGGTAGCAACTTGTGGGGAAGTCCGGGTATGACTTTCCGTTGATCAGGCGACAGGATGGGAACATGGTTGCTGAGGGCGAGCTTGTCTGGGAGCCGGGTGAAGAGGTCGTCGCGTCGGCCAGGCTGACCCGCTACCTGGAGTGGCTGGGACGGCCGGCCTCCTACGAGGACGCGTGGCGATGGTCCGTCGACCACCCCGGGGAGTTCTGGACGTCGATCTGGGACTACTTCGACGTGATCGGCGAGCGCGGCGACGGGCCCGTGGTGTCCGGCACCATGCCCGGCGTCACGTGGTTCGCCGGCAGTTCGCTCAACTACGCCGAGAACGCGCTGCGCCCGCGTGACGGGGGCGCCGCCCTGGTGTTCGTCTCCGAAGACGGCGCCCGCCAGGAGCTGACCCACGACGAGCTGCGCGAAGAGGTCGCCCGCGTGCGCACCGGGCTGCGCCGCCTCGGCGTGGGGCGCGGTGACCGGGTGGCCGCCTACGTCCCCAACATCCCGCAGGCCCTCATCGCCTTCCTGGCCACCGCCTCGCTGGGCGCGATCTGGTCGGCGGGCTCGCCCGACTTCGGCGTGCCGAGCGTCGTCGACCGGTTCACGCAGATCGAGCCCAAGGTGCTCATCGCGGTCGACGGCTACCACTACAACGGCAAGAGCTACGACCGTTCCGCGGCCGTCAACGAGATCGCCGCCGCGCTGCCGTCGTTGCGCGCGACCGTGTGGATCCCCTACCTGGCGGCGGCCGGTGAGGGCCGCGCGCCGCAGCGGGCCGAGCCGGCCTCCCCGCACGCCACGGAGCCGCCGCACGGCGAGGTGATCGGCTGGGAAGGGCTGCGGGCGGAGCAGGGGCCGCTGGAGTTCGAGCGGGTGCCCTTCGACCATCCGCTGTGGATCCTCTACTCCAGCGGCACGACCGGGTTGCCCAAGCCGATCGTGCACGGCCACGGCGGCGTCGTGCTGGAGCACCTCAAGTCGCTCACCTTCCACCAGGACGTGGGCGAGGGCGACGTGTTCTTCTGGTACACGACCACGGGCTGGATGATGTGGAACTACCTCATCGGCGCCCTGCTGGTGGGGGCCACGCCGGTGCTCTACGACGGTTCGGCCACCCATCCGTCGCCGGCGGCGCTGTGGCGGATCGCCGACTCCGAGAACGTGACCTACTTCGGGGTCGGCGCCCCCTACATCATGGCCTCGCTGAAGGCCGGCCTGCACCCGGAGGGGCTGGAGAAGCTGCGCGGCGTCGGCTCGACCGGCTCCCCGCTGCCTCCCGAGGGGTTCGCGTGGCTGGCCGCCGAGCTGCCGGGCGTCCCGCTCGGGTCGTTCTCCGGCGGCACCGACGTCTGCACGGGCTTCGTCGGGGCCACCGTGCTCCACCCGGTCAGGGCCGGCATCATCCCGTGCCGGTCGCTGGGGGCGAAGGTGGAGTCGTACGACGCCGCGGGCAAGCCGGTCACCGGCTTGGTGGGCGAGCTGGTCGTGACCCGGCCGATGCCGTCGATGCCGGTGAAGTTCTGGAACGACCCGTCCGGCGAACGCTATTTCGGCAGCTACTTCGACGTCTACCCCGGCGTGTGGCGGCACGGCGACTGGATCAAGATCAACGAGGACGGCAGCTGCGTGATCTACGGCCGTTCCGACTCGACGCTCAACCGCGGCGGCGTCCGCATGGGCACCAGCGAGTTCTACCGGGTCGTCGAGCGGTTCGAGGAGATCGCCGACAGCCTCGTCATCGACACCGGCCAGCTCGGCCAGGAGGGGCGCCTCCTGCTGTACGTCACGCTCGCCGAAGGGGCCGAGCTCACCGAGCCGCTCCAGCGGGCCCTGTGCGACGCGTTGCGCACCGAGTTGTCGCCGCGCCACGTGCCCAACGAGATCCACGCCGTGCCCGGCATCCCGCGCACGCTGTCGGGGAAGAAGCTGGAGGTGCCCGTACGCAAGATCCTGCTCGGCACCCCCGTCGAGCAGGCGGCCAACCCCGACGCCATGGCCAACCCCGAGGTGCTGAGCCACTTCAGACCGGTGTGATGACGATCTTCCCGCGCGTGCGCCCCGACTCCGCCCTGCGGTGGATCTCCGCCAGCGCCGCCGGCGGGTGGCACTCGGACGGGACGGCGACCAGATCTCCCCGGTCCACCAGGGCCGCCAACCGAGTCAGCTGACCGGGGTCGTTGCGGGTCACGAAGTGCGTGCCGCCCTCGATCGGGGTGGCGATCGTGACCACCGTGCGGCCTGGCCGGGCCAGCGCCTCGGCGTCCCGCGCGGGGACGGCGGCCAGGTTCAGCAGCACGTCCAGGTCGTCGGGCAGCGGCGTGGCGGTGTAGTCGATCACCTCGTCGGCACCGTATCCCCTGACCGCCGCCGCGCTGCGCGGGCTCGCCGTGGCCGTCACGACCGCGCCCGCCAGCCGGGCGAGCTGGACGGCGAACATGCCGACGCCGCCGCCCGCGCCGTTGATCAGCACGCGCTGTCCCCTGGTGATGCGGGCGTGCTCGTGGACCGCCTGCCAGGCGGTGAGCCCGGCCACCGGGATGGTGGCCGCGTGGGCGAGCGGGATGCTCTGCGGGGCTCTGGCCAGCATGTTCGCGGGCGCGGTCACGTACTCGGCCGCGGCGCCGTCCACCTGGCCGAACACGCGGTCGCCCGGGGTCAGGCCGGTGACCCCCGCGCCGGTCTCGACCACGGTTCCGGAGACGTCCCAGCCCAGGGTGCGCGGCAGGCTCGTACCGAAGACGTCGGTCAGCAGGCCGGAGCGCAGGCCGATCTCGGCCGGGTTGAAGGACGTGGCCGCCACCTCGATCAGCACCTCTCCCGCGCCGGGTCGCGGCACCGGGATCCGGTCGTGCCGGATCACCGATGGGCCGCCGAACGCGTGGATCCGGGCGGCGCGCATGGTGCTGTCAGGGACGGGGGCGGTGCGGAAAGCCGTGGCGTGCTCCGCGGCCCACTCGCGGAACGTGCGGGCGGCGCTCCGCGTGACCTCCTCGACGGTCCGCGTGACCGGGAGCGGGGCGGTCACCAGGGCGGCCTGAGCCTGGAGGGCCTCGTCCACGGCGGGCGGGGGCCATCCTCCGGCCAGGAGTTCCTCGCGGGCGTGGTCCGGCGGGACCTCCTCCCAGCGCGCCGGGAATCCGACGATCTCGGCGAGCACGTCCACCTGGCCGGCCTGGGTGATCTGCTCGGGGCCGGTCAGCACGTAGGCGGCGCCGTGGTGGCCGTCCTCCAGCAGCGCCCGTACGGCGACCGCCGCGATGTCCCGCTCGTGCACCGGGGCCATGGCGGCCCGGCCGTACGGCGCGCGCACGACCCCGGCCCGCAGTTGCCTGGCCCACCGCAGCGTGTTGGCCGCGAAGGCGTGCGGGCGCAGGAACGTCCACTCCAGCCCGGACTCCTCGATCAGCCGCTCGACCTCGTGTTCGTGCTCGCGGACCGCGGCCGAGGAGAGGTAGACCACGCGGCGGGCACGTGCGGTCAGCACGTCGACCACCGCCCGCGCACCCTCGGCCGTCGCGAACGGCCACACCAGGAACACCGACTCCACCCCGTCGAGAGGCAATGACCCGGGGTCTTCGAGGTCGCCGCCCGCATGACCCCTCCTCAGGGGGATGACCTCGGCGCCTGCCGCCCGCAACTGCTTCGCCACCTGGCTGCCGACCGTGCCGGTCGCCCCGGTGACCAGAACCGTACCCATAGAACGTTCCTTTCGTCGCCAGCAACCGTAGGAGCGCCCATCGAGACTTCCAATGCGTCATCAGCGCGTATTTCATACGTCATCGTCTTAGACTCCGGTCCATGTTGCGTCCTGGAAGCTGGTCCAGGCCTGCGGGTGAAAGTCCCGTCCGGGTAAGCATCGGAGCGCCCGGTAGCAGGCCCCGGTTCGTCGTGGAGATATGGCGGGCTGAGCGGGTGTCAAGAGCCTCTTTGGAGGGAGCGAGCACGCGGGCCGTAGCGTTGAGCGAACCTTGCAGCCTCGTCAGAGTTACAACGGAGAAGCCGAGCCGCTCATGTCCCGGCGAAGGCCATGCTTGGTGGGCCCTGTTCCGGGGTCAGCCCGCCGGGTTCTTCCGGGGTATGGAGTTGGCCAGGCGTGGTGGGGGCGAGTTGGTGCGGTACGCCGACGACGGTGTCGTCCTGTGCCGCAGCGAAACCCAGGCCAGAGCGGTCCTGTACGCGGTCGAGGGCATCCTCGCATCGCTGGGGCTGAGGCTGCACCCGGACAAGACGAAGATCGTTGACCTCAGAGAGGGCCGGGTCCGAACCGGGAACGCCTCTCGCAAGTTCCTCCAGATCGACGATTACGTGGTCTGGCGTCTGCGCCGTCTGTTGATCAAGAAGCGGGGACGTAACCTGCGAGCCGGTCAGACGGCGCAATGGACTGAGGAGTGGTTCAACGGGCACGGCCTGCATCGCCTGCGGGGCACGATCCGCTATCCGAAGGCAGCGTAACCATGTCAAGAAGATCATCGGTAAGCCGTATGCGGGAAAACCGCACGTACGGATTGAAAGGGGGATGGGGAACCGGGCCTTCACCGCACCGCGCCCCTGACTACCAATGGACGTGCTCAGTGACGTGCTCGCGCTCATGCGCACCGGGCGCCCCCGGGCGGCCCGCGTCGCGTGGCACGCACCCTGGGGTCAGCGGTTCCCGACGGTCCCCGGCTCGGCCGGGTTCCAGGTCGTCCTGGAGGGGACCGGCCGGCTGATCCCACCGGACGGCGAGCCGATCGCGCTGGCGGCGGGCGACGTGCTCTTCTCCCCGCGCGGGCACGGCTACGCCATGGCCGACACGGTGTCCACCCCACCGGCCGAGCCCGCGTGCGACCCGCTGGAGGATGAGCTCGGCCTGTTCGCCGCGGACTCTTTCGGCGGCGAGGGCGCGGCGACGGTGCTGCTGTGCGGTGGTTACCGGTTCGACGCGAGCCGCGCCCACCCCATCCTGGCCGACCTGCCCGACCTGGTGCACCTGCCGGGGGCGCTCGGCCGGGACGCCGAGTTGAGCGCCGCGATCGGCCTGCTGAGCACGGAGGTCCAGCGGCCGGGCGGGGGCGCCGACACGATCGTGACGTCGCTCCTGGACATGCTTCTGCTCTACATCCTGCGGGCCTGCTTCGCCGCCGAGCCGGGGCGCTGCCAGGTCGGCGGCTGGGCGGCGGCCCTGGCCGATCCGGGGATCAGCGCCGTGCTCGACGCCGTGCACCGGGATCCGGCGCGTCCGTGGACCGTCCAGGAGATGGGCGAGCGGGCGGGCCTGTCGAGGTCGGCCTTCGCCCGGCGGTTCACGGCGCTGGTGGGACAGCCGCCGCTCACCTACCTGACCTGGTGGCGCCTGGCCACGGCCGCCCGGCTGCTGCGGGAGTCGGACGCGGTGCTGGGGGAGATCGCCGCCCGGGTCGGCTACGGCTCGGAGTACGCCTTCGCCAACGCCTTCAAGCGGGAGCACGGCATGTCGCCCGGCCGGTATCGCCGTGAGGCCGCCGCCCGGCTCGCGCCGCCACCCGGTCGGAGCCGGCGGCCGGCTGTGTTCGGCCAGGCTCGCGACGTGGTTAAAACGTAGCAATCACAATGCCGTCATACCTTGGATGAAGGCATTGACGCTTGCTGGATACAACGCCTAGATTCCGGACAGCCACCCGTTAAAACGTTTGTTGTCGGAGGATGGATGGCCGCACCCCCCACGCTGGCTCTGGCGAACGTCAGCAAGTCGTTCGGCGCCGTGCGGGCACTGCGTGACGTCTCCATCGAGTTGTTCGCCGGCGAGACGCACGGGCTCGCGGGGGAGAACGGCGCCGGCAAGTCGACCCTGGTCAAGACGCTGGCCGGGGTGCACCGCCCCGACAGCGGCCAGGTGCTGCTCGGAGGCGAGCCGGTCGACTTCGCCGGACCGGCCGACGCCCAGCAGGCGGGCGTGGCCGTCATCTACCAGGAGCCGACCCTCTTCCCCGACCTGTCCGTCGCCGAGAACATCTTCATGGGCCGCCAGCCCCGGCGCGGTCTCGGCCGGATCGACCGCAGAGCCATGCACGCGCGTACCAGGGAGCTGTTCGGGCGGCTCGGCGTGGCCCTCGACCCCGAGCAGCCCTCGCGCGGGTTGTCCATCGCCGACCAGCAGCTCGTCGAGATCGCCAAGGCGATCTCCAGGGACGCCCGCGTGCTGGTCATGGACGAGCCGACGGCCGCGCTCTCCGGCCACGAAGTGACCCGGCTGTTCTCGGTGGCGCAGGCGCTGCGCGAGCAGGGGTGCGCCCTGCTGTTCATCTCCCACCGGCTGGACGAGATCTTCGCGTTGTGCCAGCGGGTCACGACCCTGCGCGACGGCGCCTGGATCGCCAGCGAGCCCGTCGAGGGGCTCACCCACGACGACCTGATCCGCCGCATGGTGGGCCGCGAGGTCGCCACGTTGTTCCCCAAGGAGGAGGCGGCCGTCGGCGAGGTCGCCCTGAAGGTCGAGCGGCTGACCCGCGAGGGCGTGTTCACCGACGTGTCGTTCGACGTGCGCAGGGGCGAGATCGTCGCCCTGGCCGGGCTGGTCGGGGCCGGCCGCAGCGAGGTGGCGCGGGCGGTCTTCGGCATCGACCGCTGGGACGCCGGATCCGTCACGGTGGACGGCGTCGCCCTGCCCGCGGGCAGCCCCACGGCCGCCATGAAGGCGGGGCTGGCCCTGGTCCCCGAGGACCGCCGCCAGCAGGGGCTCGTCATGGACCTGTCGATCGAGCGCAACATCGGGCTGACCGGCCTGCGCGAGCTGCGCCGGGGGCCGGCCATCTCCCGCACGGCCGAGCGCGACCGGGCCAGGGACTGGGCACTGCGCCTGCAGCTGAAGTTCGCCCGGCTGGCCGACGGCGTGGGGGTGTTGTCCGGCGGCAACCAGCAGAAGGTCGTCCTCGCCAAGTGGCTGGCCACGCGGCCGTCCGTGCTCATCGTGGACGAGCCGACGCGCGGCATCGACGTCGGCACCAAGGCGGAGGTGCACCGGCTGCTGTCCGAGCTGGCCGGCCAGGGCATCGCCGTGCTCATGATCTCCTCGGAGCTGCCGGAGGTGCTCGGCATGGCCGACCGCGTGCTGGTCATGCACGAGGGCCGGCTGGCCGCCGAGATCCCCCGGGCCGAGGCGACCGAGGAGAGCGTGATGAGCGCCGCAACCGGGAGGGCCGCGTGACCGGATCCGCGGTGGCCGCGCCGCCCGAGCGCACCCCCGGCGGGCGCAGCGCACGAAGCCTGGTCGACCTGGTGTTCAGGGCGCGCGAGCTGAGCCTGGTCATCGCCCTCGTCCTGCTCGTCGGCGTGACCGGCGCGGTCAACCCCAACTTCCTGTCCGGGCAGGGCATCGAGGACATCCTGCTCAACACCGCGATCCTCGCCCTGCTGGCCGTCGGGCAGTCCGTCGTGGTCATCACCCGCAACCTCGACCTGTCCGTCGGCTCCGTGGTGGGACTGGTCGCGTTCGTCACCGCCGACGTGCTCGCGAGCGGCTGGGGCCTGGTCCCCGGCGTCGTGTTCGGGGTGGCGGTCGGCGCGGCCTGCGGCCTGCTCAACGGGCTCCTCGTCAGCTTCTGCCGGGTCCCCGCGCTGGTCGTGACACTCGGGACGCTCTACGTGATCCAGGGCGTCGACCACTACATCGCGCATGGCCGCCAGATCAACGCCGTCGACCTGCCGCCCGCGCTGCTGTCGCTGGGCAACGGGGCGGTGCTGGGCGTTCCGTACCTGCCGCTCATCACGCTCGTGTTCATGCTGCTGATCGGCTACTACCTGCGCTCCTACCCGAGCGGCCGGGAGTTCTACGCCATCGGCTCCAGCCCGGAGGCGGCCAGGCTGGCCGGCGTACCGGTGCGCCGCCGCATCCTGACCGCCTACCTCGTCAGCGGCTGCCTGGCCGGACTGGCGGGCGTGCTCTGGCTGGCCCGGTTCGGGACGGTCATCGGCGACTCCGCCAACGGCTGGGAGCTGATCGTGATCAGCGCCGTCGTGGTGGGCGGCGTCGCGATCACCGGCGGGGTCGGCAGCGTGTACGGGGCCGCGCTCGGCGCGCTGCTGCTCACCACGATCGGCAGCGCCCTGGTCGTGCTCCGGGTCAACCCCTTCTGGCAGCAGGCCATCACCGGCGCGCTGCTCCTGCTCGCCATCAGCGTCGACCGGGTGCTGGCCATGAGGGTGGCCCGCCTGCTCAGGAACAGGAGCCGTCATGGGTGACCAAGGGGGCGGCCGCCTCGGCATGGGCAGGATCCTGCGGTGGGACGTCCTGGTGGCCTCGCTGCTGGTCGCGGTGTTCGCGGCCGGATCCTTCGGCACCCCGGGCTTCGCGACCACCGGCAACCTGTCGTTCGCGCTGAGCGACCTCGGCGAGATCGCGCTCATCGCGCTGGCCATGACCATGCTGGTGGTGGCCGCCGAGGTCGACCTGTCGGTCGCCTCGGTGCTCGGCCTGTCCAGCGCGCTCGTCGGCGCCATGTGGGACGGCGGCATGGCCATCGAGACGATCATCCCGCTCGTGGTGCTCGTCGGCGCCGTCTGCGGGCTGGTCAACGGGCTGCTCGTGACCCGGCTCGGCCTGCCCTCGCTGGCCGTCACGATCGGCACGCTCGCCCTCTACCGCGGCCTGGCGTACGTCGTGCTCGGCGACCAGGCCATCGCCCAGTTCCCGCCCGGCTACGTCGCGCTGGCCGTGGGGAACGTGCCCGGCACGCCGATCCCCTACCCGATCGCGCTGTTCGTCCTGCTCGCCGTCATCGTCGGGGTGGTGCTGCACGCCACCGGCTTCGGCCGCTCGCTCTACGCCATCGGCGCGCAGGAGCAGGTCGCCTTCTTCGCCGGCATCCGGGTCAAGCGCATCAAGCTGCTGCTGTTCGTCTTCTCCGGCACGATCGCGGCGTTCGCCGGTGTCGTCTTCACCCTCCGGTACGGCTCCGCCCGCGCCGACAACGGCCTGGGCATCGAGCTCGCCGTCATCGCCGCGGTCCTGCTCGGCGGGGTCGACTTCGACGGCGGCAAGGGCACGCTGGGCGGGGTCATCGCCGGCGTGCTGCTCATCGGGTTGCTGCGCAACCTGCTGATGCTCGGCGACGTGTCGACGGAGATCCAGTCGATCGTCACCGGGCTGCTCCTCATCGTGTCGGTGCTCACCCCGCGCCTCGTCTCCCTCATCAGGCCGGCCCTGAAAGGAACCCCATGACCCCGATGCGCCTGACCGCCGTCGCCACGCTGCTCGTCCTCGGCGTGGCGGCCTGCGGCGGCACCACGAGATCGTCCGTCACCGCCGCTCCTCAGCAGGCGCCCGCCTCCTCGGCCGCCGCCTCGGCGAACCCAGACGCGCCGCTCAAGGAGGGCATCAAGCTGGCGTTCCTGCCGAAACAGATCAACAACCCGTACGAGGTGATCGTCGACAAGGCCGGGATCGAGGCGGCCGAGGAGTTCAAGGGCGAGGCCAAGGAGGTCGGCCCGTCCGACGCGTCGGCGTCGTCCCAGATCTCCTACATCAACACGCTGACCCAGCAGGGCCACGACGCGATCCTCATCGCCGCCAACGACGCCAACGCCGTCTGCGGCCCGCTCCAGCAGGCCCGCGCCAAGGGCATCAAGATCGTGTCGTACGACTCGGACGCCGCGCCGCAGTGCCGTGACCTGTTCATCAACCAGGCCAGCTCAGAAGAGGTCGGCCGCAGCCAGGTGCAACTGCTCGCGGAGATGATCGACCACAAGGGCGAGATCGCCATCATGTCGGCCACGGCCAACGCGACGAACCAGAACACCTGGATCGAGTTCATGAAGGAGGAGCTGGCCAAGCCGGAGTACAAGGACATGAAGCTGGTCAAGGTCGCCTACGGGGACGACGACGACCAGAAGTCCTTCACCGAGACGCAGGGCCTGCTGCAGGCCTATCCCGACCTGAAGGGCATCATCTCGCCCACCACCGTCGGCGTCTCGGCCGCGGCCCGCTACATCTCGGGCTCGAAGTACAAGGGCAAGGTCGTGCTGACCGGGCTGGGCACGCCCAACCAGATGCGCCAGTACGTCAAGGACAAGACGGTGGAGAAGTTCGCCCTGTGGAACCCGAAGGACCTGGGCTACCTCGCGTCGTACGCGGCGGCGGCGCTGGTGTCGGGGCAGATCACCGGAGCCGAGGGCGAGACGTTCAAGGCGGGCAAGCTGGGGGAGCGCACGATCGGCAAGAACGGCGAGGTCATCCTCGGGCCGCCGTTCACCTTCGACGCCTCCAACATCGACCAGTTCGACTTCTGAGTGCGACGGCGCGCGGCCCGGAACCGGGCCGCGTGCCGTCGGCCCGACAGACCCGGCTCGGCGGTCCCTGTACGGGGGCCGCCGTTCTTCGTCCACGACCCTGGCCGCGGCCAGGTATGCATCCGGATGCTGATGGACTGACACAGTTCCATCGATCCTGCCTGACGCTCGCCGGCGACAGGTTGCTGGCCGATATCGACCGCGCCGCCGACCACGCCGCATGGTGGCGCGTTCCCCCGACGTCGAGATCGTCTGAGCGCCCGGAGCCGCCGGGCGCTCAGCCGCCGAGGCCGAGGAGGGGCAGGCAGGCGGGCAGGTTGTGGAGCTCGTAGCCCGGTGACTCCTGCCAGTCCTCCCTGGCCAGGCGGAAGCGCCGCGTGACCGCCGGCTTGCCCTGGCGGTCGTGGAGGGTGATGCCGTCCTCCCGGTAGCCGAGTTTCCTCGTCACCGCCAGCGAGGCGTGATTGTCCTCGAACGCCTCGGTCGTCGCGTGGTGCGCCCCCAGCCCGGCGAAGGCGAGGTGCAGCACCGCCCTGCGCATCTCGGTGCCGATGCCCTTGCCGTGGAAACGCCGGCCCAGCCACGAGCCGGTGTTGACCTGGCGGGTGACCGCGAAGGACGTGCCCACGAGGCCCTGGGTGCCGACGACCTGGCCGTCGTACACGACCACGAAGTCGATCGACCACTTCTCCGGGGTGAGCGAGCCCCACGCGCGGAAGTGGTACTGCAGCGTGCTTCTGGCCCGCTCGGCGGGCTCGGCGTCCGACCAGGGGAACATGAACGGCATCGTTCCCGCGTCGTGGATGCCCTCGGCGGCGCGGTCCGCGAGCTCGTCGAGGTCGTCGAGCGAGGGGAGGCGCAGCTCCAGGCGAGGCGTCGTGATGGACAGGTCGAACAGGGGCCAGTTTCGCATACCACCGCATGCTGGCAGGCGACGCGGAGGTGCGCGAACGATTTTCGCCGGCCGCGCCCTGACGTCGATAGTCGAATAAATGGGGAATGCCCGTTTATGGCTGGATTTGTAAATTCGCTGCCTTTACCGGACAAAACCCATACATGAGATGAATTCTCGACGAGGTGGGTAGGCATCGAATTATGATCATAAAGGTTCGGAGAATCGGCGCTTTTGTCGCCGGATGTGGGGTGCCCTTGCTGATGGGCGTACCCGCCATGGCGGACAGGAGCGATCCCATACCGGTCGAGCAGGCCGAGGTGAAGGTGCCCCTCCTGCGGCCGGGGGATCGCGGCAAGGAGGTCGAGCGCCTCCAGCGGGGGCTGCGCCAGGGCCGCTACTACTTCGGCAAGATCAACGGGCGCTACGACGAGCAGACGAAGTTCGCGGTCTGGGCACTGCAGAAGAGCCACAGGATGCAGACCAGGGGCGCGGTGGGGCCGGAGGTCTGGCGGGCGCTCGACCGGCGGCTCAAGACCCGCCCGCTGGTGCCCAACGGCCCGGCGAACCGGGTCGAGGTCAGGCTGCGCGACCAGTTGCTCATCGTCTACCGCGGCCACCGTCCCGAGCTGATCTCGCACATCTCCAGCGGCGCCCAGAGACGCTGGTGCCTCAAGGGGCGCTGCGGTGACGCGGTCACGCCCGTGGGGGACTTCCGCGTCAACCGGCGGGCGCCCGGGTGGACGACCGGGCCGCTCGGATCGATGTACAACTCCCTCTACTTCGTCGGCGGCATCGCCATGCACGGTTCCACAAAGGTGCCGAACCGGCCGGCGTCCCACGGGTGCGTACGCGTCCCGATGGAAACGTCCAAACGGCTCTACACAATCGTGGGCATGGGAGAGCCGGTATATGTGCGACAGAAATGGTAATTCCTGAAAAATCGGGATATGTCGCGTCACCCCGCAGTGCCTCCGACTCGTGAGACGTTCGGGCCGGTGCCCACGCGCGTCAGCCTGGGCACGCTCGCCCCGGCCTTCTTGAGCACGCCGTCCTTGACCAGCCTCAGCGGCGAGCCGGCGGGCGCAGGGCCGTCCCCGGTCGTCCGCGCGAGCCGCAGGGCCAGCGCCGGGCACATGTCGACCGCCCGCCGCGCCTCCTTGGCGAGGTAGCCGGGGACGTTCCTGAACGACGGGAAGCCGTAGTCGTCCAGGTCCACGAACTCCGGCAGCAGATGCGCGCAGAGCCCGTGCCCCTGGCAGCGGGACCAGTCCACCTCCAGCCGGTACTCGGGGGGTGCCTCCCGCTCGGGCATCGGCAGCACGCCGCGGATCGGCCGGCCGCACGAGCCGTGCTCCAGGTGCTGCGCGATCTCGGTCTCGAACGCGTCCAGCGCCGACATCACGAACTTCGCCGTGCCGTCGGGGTGGAAACACGCCCCGCGCCGCTCGACACCGCGCACGCATCGGCGTACGGCGTCCACCGACCCCGTGCCCTCGACCAGCGCGTACATGGCCCTGGCGATGTCCGGCAGGCCGAGACGGCAGGGGCCGCACTGGCCCGCGGACTCGGCCGCGAGGTAGGCCGCCACCCTGGCGGCCTCCCCGAGCGCGCAGGTGGACTCGCCGAGCGGGACGATGATCCCGGCGCCGAGGGTCGCGCCGGCCAGCTTCATGCCCTCGCGCGAGAGCACGGCCGTCTGGACGACCTCCGCGGACAACCACGCGCCGTGGTAGCCGCCGATGAGCACGCCGTCGCCGATCTCGGCCTCGGTCAGCGCCAGCACGTCGGCCAGGTAGGTGCCCGTGGGCGCCTCGATGACCGCGCCCTTCGCCGCGCCGCCGCTCACGGTGAGCAGGATCGTGCCGGGCTCCTTGCTGGTGCCGATCTCGGCGTACTTCTCGGGGCCGTACTCCGCCAGCAGCGCGAACTGCGCGTACGTCTCCGTGTTGGACAGCAGGGTCGGCAGGCCGTCCACACCGCTCGTCGCGGCCCGCTTCTTGCGGCCGGGCGGGATGCCCTCCTCTCCGTTCACGGCCTTGACGAGCGCGCCGCCTTCGCCGGAGATGAACCTCTCCTTGATGCCGACCACGCGGATCGGGACGCGGCTCTCCGCGCCGCCCGACACGTTCGCGGCGCGGCGCTCGGCCACGGCGGCGGCCACGGACGCCTCGGCGACCTCGCCGCCGGCCGTGGCGACGACCACCTCGCGGGCGCCCAGCGCCTCGGCGGCCAGCACCGCGCCGTCCAGCACCAGGTGGGGGTTGCGGGTGAGCAGCATGGCGTCCTTCGAGCTGGCCGGCTCGCCCTCGGCGCCGTTGACCAGCACCACGCTCTCGCCCGTGCCGGCCGCGTCGGCGACCGCACGCAGCTTGCGCGCGAACGGGAAGGCCGCGCCGCCCCGCCCGCGCATGTCCACGTCGTTGGCATGGGAGATGAGCTCGCCCAGCTCGCGCGGCTCCATCACCCCGTGGAGCGTGCGGTGCGCGGGCAGGTCGAGCCTGCGGCAGTGGTCGAGCCCGGCGGTGAGCCGGGCCGGACCCATGCGTAAAACCCGGGGAACTCGGGCCGGAATCACGGTCGCTCCTGATCAGTCGTCGCGGGCAGGCTCATCGGATACCTCTGAGGAAGACTCCCGCCTTCAGGCGGGGGAGGAATCGGTCCCCTGCGGAGCAGGGCAGGGTGAGGCGATTCGCCGCCAGGCGGACCGCCATATAGAACACACACACGATTATCAGCTGATCGCGCGGTAGGATGTGAGGCGTGGCGCAGATCGTGAAGCGGGCCTTCAAGTACCGCTTCTACCCGACCCCCGAGCAGGCCGAAGAGCTTGCCCGGACGTTCGGCTGCGTCCGCCTCGTCTACAACAAAGCCCTGGAAGAACGGACCCGCGCCTACACGCTGCAAGGCCGTCGTGTCTCCTACGTGGAGTCCTCCGCGCGCCTGACGGCGTGGAAGCGCAGCGGAGAATACGACTTCCTGTTCGAGGTGTCGTCGGTCCCTCTTCAGCAGGCGCTTCGCCATCTTCAGGCCGCGTTCGCGAACTTCTTCGCCAAGCGGGCCAAGTACCCCACGTTCAAGTCCCGCAAGAAGTCGCGGGCGTCGGCCGAGTACACCCGCTCGGCGTTCCGGTGGCGCGAGGGCCGGTTGACGCTGGCGAAGATGGAGGCCCCGCTGGCGATCGCATGGTCGCGCCCTCTTCCTGAGGGCGTGGAGCCGTCCACGGTGACCGTGTCGAAGGATGCTGCGGGGCGCTGGTTCGTGTCCCTGCTGGTCGAGGAGAAGATCAGCCCGCTCCCGCCTGCCGGGCAGAGCGTCGGTGTGGATGCGGGCATCACCGCGCTGGCGGCACTCTCGACCGGCGAGAAGATCGTCAATCCGCGTCATGAGCGCGCCGATCGGCGCAAGCTGGCCAAGGCTCAGCGGGCCCTGGCCCGCAAGGCCAAGGGGTCGGCCAACCGCGCCAAGGCCCGGGCCAGGGTCGCCAAGGTGTACGCCCGGATCGCCGACCGTAGAAGGGATCACCTGCACAAGGTCACGACACGGCTTGTTCGCGAAAATCAAGTGATCGCCGTGGAAGACCTGACCGTCCGCACCATGGTGAAGAACCGCAGCCTGGCCCGCGCCATCTCCGATGCCTCGTGGCGGGAGATGCGCGGCATGCTGGAGTACAAGGCCGCCTGGTACGGGCGCACGCTCGTGGCGGTGGACCGCTGGTTCCCCTCCTCCAAGCTGTGCTCGGCGTGCGGGGCCCTGCGGGAGACGATGCCGCTGAAGGTCCGGGAGTGGATGTGCGCCTGCGGCGCGGTCCATGACCGGGACGTCAACGCGGCCAGGAACGTGCTCGCCGCCGGGCTGGCGGAGAGCTGAAACGCCTGTGGAGCGGGTGTAAGACCTCAACGAGAGTCCTCTCGGACGGGCAACCGGCTGTGAAGCAGGAACCCTCACGGGCGACCGTGGGAATCCCCCTCCTTCAGGAGGGGGAGGATGTCAACCGGCCTCCCTGTATCTGCGCCGGGCCTCGGCGAGGCTCACGGGTGCGTTGACGTTCACCGCGGCACCGCGGGAGCCTGCGGCGGCCGCGACCTTCTGCGGCCGTTCGTTCGGTACGCCCGCCGCTGCCGGCGTCGCCACCGCCGGCCCTTCGACTCTTTCCGCCACGGTCGGCGGCCGGCGCAGCGAGGCCAGCACCCGCACGCAGAGCGCGGAGCCGACCGCCGCCAGGCAGGCCACGTAGGACCAGGCCACCCAGCCGGCCGGCGGGCGACCGGCGGTGAGCCCGTGCATGATGCCGACCGGCCAGGCCACGTACGCGGCGGCGTGGAGGATCCGCCACATCCACGGCCTGGTCCGGACGGCGAAGCGCCCCCTCAGCATTCCCGTGACCACGGCCAGGACCATCAGGTCGAAGGCCAGCGCGCCGAACCCCACGTAGATCCCGGCGACCGGAACGACCGCCGCCCCCAGCGGTACGTGTCCCAGGCTGATCATGAGGGTGATGTGCGTGATCAGGTACGCCAGCCCGATGAACGCGGTGGCTCTGTGCGCGAGCTGGGCCCTGACCCGGTTGGCCGGTGACAGGAAGACGCGTTCGGTGGTGAGCAGGCCGAGCGCGACCGTCGCGGTCAGCAGCACCAGGGCGAACACGCCCGCGTAGAACTCGAGGAAGCCCACCCCCCGGCCGAGCAGCGCCACACCGCGTTCGGTCCTGGTCAGCGCGAACGCCGACAACAGGACTGCCGTGATCAGGGCGCTCGCCCCCAGCCGGACGTTTCTGGTGTCCAGCTTGGTGGGGGCGTGCCGGGGGGATCGTCTGTGGAGCATCTATTTCCCTCCAAGGTCGGGTGAGGGTGCGACTCGGAAGGCTGGTGCCCGTGAGGGCATGTCAGATCAGCAACGGCGGCCCCGGTTGATGCAGGAGACGACGGTCTGCATCAGCCGATCGGGCATCACATTGACGAAGTCGCCGTGGTCGGTGACCGGATTGTGCTTCTGCTCGGGGAAGGCGTCCACGGCGTACGACGCACCTTGCGGCACGTTGTACGCCAGGGTCATGCGGAGTTGGGGAATCGCCCGAGTGCCCTGAGGGCAGGCACCGTTCTGGTCGGGGAAGACCACGTGCGTCCGATGATTGGCGCTGTCGGTGTTCTGGCCGTCCCAGCAGCTAGGGAAGTCCAGGATACGAAGAACCTGACTGCCACGCGGGCAAAGCGTGTATTTGTCGGGACTTATGCGATTTTGGAATCCCGAGCAGCTCCAGCCGGCCTTGGCGTTGGCGGTGCCGTTCGTGGCCGCCTTGGCGTCACCGGTGATCAACCTCAGGAACCTCGGCATCGCCACGACGTCGTCGGTGGCGTTGCCGCGGAACTGGAGCGTCGCGGCGCGGGGCAGCAGCAGCCGGCCGACGTTGCCGTCGGGGTCGCCGGCGTTCTCGTCCGACGTGCGGTCCCTGATCACGGGCCAGTAGTACGTGGACTTGTCGCCCAGCCGGCAGGTGGTTCCCGCCGCGGCCAGGCTCTCGTCGGTGGAGAACTCGTCCGTCGACAGGTTGCCCACGTAGTCGTGCAGGTGGTGAGCCCCGTTGGCCACGCCGGGCGCGACGATGAAGTTGGCCGGGTTGTTGTGGCGGTTCTGGTTGGTGCCGCAGCGGGAGATGAAGGAGCCGCGGGAGCCGTCCCTGCCGATCCGCGGCTCGTTGACCTGCTGGACCTGGCGGATGTTGACGAAGTCCTGGCGGAACGGGCCCAGGTCGCAGTCATTCCCGTCGCCGCTCTGGGTGGGGGAGGGAGAGGGCGACGCCGTTCCCTGC